>NZ_JBFTMA010000136.1:0-8338 GCF_056396725.1 Bacillus sp. 05T31 | reverse complement strand
CCTATAACCATCATCATAATCGCTGATCCACTCATCATGAAACACCTCGGTCCTTCCATTCTTTTTCAAGCTGGACAGAGTCTGAATGTATTTGTGCATTCCATTTCTTCAGACTAATGACTAGTGCAACTATAAGAAACGCTGCCGCTATCGACCAACCATACGTTACAACAAACTCTGTTGGATAACCTCCGTAGTTCTTTTTAATGTTTTGGATTGTACCATCAATTAACATATACCCTAACATAAGTGGAGTAATAACGAGTAAACTCACTCTCCAAAACGTTCCTAACTTTATATCAGATACAAAGTTTGCATGATTTTGATAAACTGGTAAACGGCGCAAGATTAATCCTATTGTAACTACTTCAACGAGTGCAATTGTAATCAATCCAAAATTGTTAGCGAAGTAATCAACAACATCTAGGAACATAAGTCCACCACGTGTTGCAAAAACAAGAGAAACTAATACTAATAGCGTTCCCATAATTCCAATCGTCTTTTGACGACTCAAGCTGAATTTTTCAGATACAGCGGCAAAGCATACTTCTGCAAGTGAAATGAGTGATGTAATTCCAGCAACAGTTAGAGATAAGAAGAATAATACACCAAATAACGGCGACATCGGTAACTCATTAATAATTTGCGGGAATACTACAAATGCAAGTCCTACACCAGCACTAGCTACTTTATCAACCGGTACCCCCATGTTATTCGCCATAAATCCAAGAGCTGCAAAGACACCAATACCTGCCAATAATTCAAATCCTGAATTTGCAAATCCTGTAATAAAAGCATTATTTGTTGTATCTGAGTTTTTCGGTAAATAACTAGAATACGTAATCATAATTCCGAATGCTAAAGATAAACTAAAGAAAATTTGACCGTAAGCAGCAAGCCATACTTTCCCATCAAAAATACGACTCCAATCTGGTTTAAAAAATGCATCTAGCCCCTGCATCGCACCTTCCATCGTCACTGCACGAACAACGATAATAAGGAACATAACAACTAGTAAAGGAATAAAAATACGGTTAACAACTTCGATTCCTTTTTTAACTCCTTTAAACGCAACACCAAGCACAATAATCCAAACGAGAGCTAACGGAATTAATACTTCTGGTACGAGCCCCCCGAATTGTCCTGGCTTATCTGCAACATGTAAATATTCTTTAAATAAAAATGATTGCGTGTCTTTCCCCCATGCTCCAGTAATTGCAAAGTACGTATACGAAATAGACCAAGCAATGATTACAGCGTAATATGTTGAAACAATAAATGTCACACACATTTGCCACCATCCAATAAATTCAGCACGTCGATGAATACGGAAGAATGTAAGTGGCGCCGAACCACGATGACGATGCCCAAGAGCAAACTCGAAAGCTAATAATGAAATACCAGTCGTTAATAATGCAAATAAGTACGGTAAAAAGAATGCGCCTCCTCCGTTTTCATACGCTGTATAAGGAAAACGCCATATATTCCCTAGTCCAACAGCGGAACCGATTGCTGCAAAAATAAATCCAGCCCTCGTTCCCCATTGTTGCCTCGTTTCCATGTTTCCTTCCCCCTTTGTGACAAGTTCATACTTGGATTATAGTTTAAATTAACTAAATTATCAATAAATTCTGTAAATTTTTATCGATAGTTGGAATCTTCTCCTTTTCGTGACAATAAAAAAAATCGAATAGATAGCTATTCATCTATTCGATCTTTCATCTGTTTTAATATTTTCTTTTCAAGTCTTGAAACTTGTACTTGCGAAATGCCTATGCGCTCCGCTACTTCTGATTGGGTTTGGTCTTTATAATAGCGCAAATACACAATTAGCCTTTCTCGTTCATCCAATTCTCTAATTGCTTCTTTTAAAGCAATTTTATCAAACCATTTCGTTTCCGATTGATCTGCAATTTGATCTAAAATAGTAATTGGATCTCCGTCGTTTTCATACACAGTTTCATGTATCGACGAAGGAGCACGACTCGCTTCTTGCGCCAGAACAACTTCTTCCGGCGTTAGTTCAAGAGCCTGTGCTACCTCATTAATCGTTGGAGCCCTTCCAAATTCTTTCGAAAGCTCGTCTCTCATCTTTCGGACTTTGTTTCCTGTTTCTTTTAAAGATCTACTTACTTTCACTGATCCATCRTCACGTAAAAATCGTTGTATTTCACCGATAATCATTGGAACTGCATATGTTGAAAATTTCACGTCGAAAGATAAATCAAATTTATCTACCGATTTTAAGAGTCCAATACATCCAATTTGAAATAAATCGTCTGGTTCGTATCCTCGATTAAGAAATCGCTGTACAACCGACCATACGAGACGCATATTACTTTGAACGATTGTATCTCTCGCTTGTTGATCTCCATCTTGACTTTTTTGAATTAACGCTTTTAGCTCGTGGTCCTTTAACTGAGGTTTCTTCTTCTCATTTCTGACCTCTATGTCCATTGGCTATTCTCCTTAATTGCATAGAGCGTTACTATTTGATAAGTATTTTGTCAAATGGATTGTTGTCCCGAAAGATTCGTTTGAAATAACTTCTACTTCATCCATAAAATTTTCCATGATAGTAAATCCCATCCCGGAACGCTCTAATTCAGGTTTAGTTGTAAAAAGGGGTTGTCTTGCTTCATCTAAGTTAAAGATACCAATCCCTTCATCTCGAATCGTGAGTTTCACCATCGCTTCTTCCAAAATCACTGAAATATAAACAACACCTTCTGCATTTCCTTCATACCCATGAATAATTGCATTTGTAACCGCTTCTGACACAACTGTTTTAATCTCTGTTAGTTCTTCCATTGTCGGGTCTAATTGCGCAATAAAAGCAGCTACCGTAACACGAGCGAATGATTCATTCTGACTTAACGCTGAAAATTGAAGGTTCATTTCATTTCTCATCTACGCCACCCCCAACGTCGCGAGCGCATGCGCTTCACTTTCTTCTAAACGAACAATTTTGAATAGACCTGACATTTCAAATAAACGTTTAACGGGCGGTGAAATTGCACAGACAACCATCTCTCCACCTAATCCCTTTACATGTTTATATCGGCCTAATATAACGCCTAAACCAGAACTATCCATAAATGTTAAGTTCTCTAGGCTCAAAATAATATGATGAACACCATGTGTCTCAATCATATCTGTGACTTTCGTTCGCAACTCTTCAGCAGTATGATGATCTAACTCGCCCTCTAGCCTCACACATAAGACGTCACGTTTTACTTCTAAATGCATGGAAAGACTCACACGATTTCCTCCTTATGCTCAAACTTTACTCATTAACATAAGATTTTCGTGATATAAAATAAGAATCCTTCCTACTGACAAAAGAAGAACTATTTCGTCATAAAGTGAAACCTTTCAGCAATTATTTCAGTAAATACGAACAGAAAAACGTCAAAATTTTTGCCGCTATTTTGATGTTGAAAACATCCCAAAACTTCTTTTAAATAACTCCCACCAGCTCGCTGCCTCAACATCTTCTTTCGCTACAATTGTTTGTTTTAATAAAACATCTTTATCTCTTTTAATAACAAGTGTGCCAAGTGCATCACCTTTTTTAATCGGTGCCTTCACTTTCTTTTCAGCAATCACTTCTTGTTTAACTTTGTCCATATTTTCGCCCTTCTTCATAAGAAGAGACACATTGTCTGACGCAACTAAATCTACTTTTTCTTTCTTACCTTTTCCTACTTGTACAGTCTTAATTTTCTCACCACGTGTATATAATTTCTTTGTCATGTATTGTCCAAATGCATAATCAAGAAGCTTCGTTACTTGATTGTTSCGCTCTTTTGATGTAGGTGCTCCCATTACAACTGAAATAACACGCATACCATTTTTCTCAGCCGATGCCGTTAAACAATATTTYGCTTCTGTCGTAAAGCCTGTTTTCACTCCATCTACTCCAGGATAAAAACGTACTAGCTTATTCGTATTAACAAGCCAAAACTTCTTATCCGTATTTTCACGTAAATAGTCTTCATATTTACCTGTGTATTTTCGAATAAGTGGATACTTCATCAACTCTTTCGCCATAATAGCCATATCATTCGCTGTAGAATAATGATCTTTCGCCGGGAGACCTGTTGGGTTTTGGAAATGCGTATTTTTCAGACCTAAATCTTTCGCTTTTTTGTTCATCATATTTACGAAACCTTCTTCTGAACCAGCGATATGCTCAGCTACTGCAACAGATGCATCATTTCCAGATGCAATTGCAATGCCCTTTAACATTTCATTTACAGTCATCTCTTCCCCAGGTTCTAGAAAAATTTGTGATCCGCCCATTGAAGCTGCGTGTTCACTCGCTCTAACTTTATCGTTTAGTTTTAGTTTTCCTTTTTCAACTTGTTCCATAATTAATAGCATTGTCATAATCTTTGTCATACTAGCAGGTGGTAACTTTTCATTCGGATTTTTATCAAACAAAACTTTACCTGTATCTTGCTCAATTACGATCGCTGACGACGCTTGTTCCGCTAACTTCGGCGTGGTTTCTTCTGTTTTTTCCTGCTTCGTTTTCTCAGATTGTGCGAAACTAACTGAAGTACCAGAAAGCAATAACATGAAACAAACAAGTATTCCAAAAACTCGCTTCATGACTAACCCTCCATTCTATATCAAACTTATTTTTTCCAATTTATACATTTTTAATACCATATTTTTCTATTATTTTCAGTTGACAAATAAATTCATTACCTATATTGTATTAAGTGTATTACATGCAGTAGTACACTTAATACTCATCAGGAAGGAGACATTGCTCTTGCATATTCAACTTGATCCAAGAAGCAACACTCCGATATGGGAACAAATTGTTCAAAATATAAAAGAGCTCGTACTAAAAAACATGTTAGCTCCAAGTGATAAACTTCCTTCTGTACGCGAGCTTGCTTCTTTGCTCGTTATAAATCCAAATACAGTAAGTAAAGCGTATCAAGAATTAGAGCGACAAGGGATTATTGAAACATTACGAGGAAAAGGAACATTTGTAGCCCAATCGATTACCCCAACATTAGACGAAAGGAAAATCGCTATGGTTGAAAAGCAATTTCATCAATTATTACTAGAAGCCTCTTATCTTGGGATTACGAAAGATAAAATTCATGATTGGATAGATTCATACTATAAAGAGATTGGAGGAAATACAGATGCTGAAAGTGACAAGCTTGAAGAAAACAATTGATAACCAAACGATTTTAGACGATGTTTCTTTCACATTACAAAAAGGTAGTATCGTCGGATTGCTCGGAAGAAATGGCGCAGGGAAAACAACTTTATTACGAACGATGGTCGGCATTTTAGACCCCGATGAAGGAACTGTTACATATGAGGGTACAGATGTTCATATGCATCCTGAAATTAAACAAAGAGTTGTATACGTTCCAGATTCTACTAACATACTGAACGGATATACAGTGAAGGAAATCGTAAAGTTTTATAAAGCGGTTTATACAGCATTTGATGAACAGCATTTTTATGAAATATTAGAACGTTTTAATTTACCAAACAAACGTATTCGTAGTTACTCAAAAGGAATGAAAGCACTGCTTGCGATCATTTTAGCTTTCGCTGCAAAAGCAGAATATATCATTTTAGATGAACCGACAAACGGACTTGATCCTATCGTTAAAAGACAGATTCTACAATTTCTAGTTGAAGAAGTAGCAGAGAAAGAAATTACAATTTTCATCTCAACTCACCATTTAGACGAAGTTGAAAAAATTGCCGATACAATCATTATTTTAAAAGGGCATACAGTAGATTCTATTACATCACTAGATGATGCAAAATCACGATTTGCCAAAATACAAGTWGCTTAYGAACGKTCATTACCTCAAAAACTAGAAAACTTAAGCAATATTAAAATATTAAAYCAAACAGGAAAAGTATWTACAATCTTAATTGAGGAAAATGTGGCTACAACACTGGAGAAGTTTTATAAAGARCAACCAATACTCATTGAAGAATTAACAATGTCACTGGAAGATGTCTTTGTTACAACACTTGAGGAGGATGGGTATGTTTCATAAGGCATTGTGGATGTGGAATTGGAAACGCGGGAAATATGCTGTATCACTCTTTTTCTTGAGTACACTTTATCTTTTATCTTTCGGATACTATAAAGCAGCTCAGCAACAACTTGCTAATTATTATAAATTAAATGAAAAGGGAACATTCTATTATGATTATGCTTTTTGGTCAAATACAGGTAATAGTTTTTGGCTAACTATTCTTATTATTTCTATAGCCTGTCTATTAATAGGATGGGAACGTAGCAGCCAGTCTAATGCACTACTTATGACAATGYCATTTAAAAGAAAAGATGTTTTCTTATCTAAATGGGCTTTCGGTTCATTTTGGATTATTGGGTCTCTCCTTGTAAACTGGATTCTTATGTACTTTATTTATAGAACAACGATTCATTTTGATTATCAATCATTCGGGCCATTTCATCGATACTTTCTTTATGCGATTGTTTCATATGTTGCAGTATATACAGCTGCATTATGTATCGGTGCCTTTACTGGAAGCGTTGTTTCACAAGTTGTTTTTTGTATTCCTTGGTTACTAATGGGTCTYACATTTATTTCATTGCTGTACAATTTTACAATAAATCATTTAGATGCTCAAAATAATAGAAACTCTCACTTATATGAAAGTCTTTCTGAAATAAATAATAAAACAAATATTGTTGCACCAATATATAATTTTTCTATTTATTACGATTATGATCCAAAATCACGTAAGAAAGAAAACGATCCAACCACCTTAAGAGATCCGGCATCGCATAAGTATTATTCAGCTAAGTCGATACTAATCCCTATTTTTTACATAACATTCTACTTACTACTTGGCACTTATTTATATAAACGGTCTCCAAACGAAAACACTCAAAAGATATTTATTTTCCAAAAACATTTACGAATATGGATATGGGGAACAACCATTTACTTTGCATTACTAGGTGGCTATAAAATAAATCAATTTAGTTTCTTATTTAACTACTATATCGGTTTGTTTCTCGCTGGAATCATTACTTATGTTGTATTATCACGCCTAACAAATTATAAAGTTTTTTAAAGGAGAGATCCTATGTTTCAAAAAGCACTATGGCTAAGAACGTATCAACAAAGTAAATATGTTGTATGGTTATTTTGGCTCGTCAGCTTCTATACTTTGTCATACAAATACTATATAACATCGATTGAACAAGAATACCTTCTGAAGATGCCAAAAGAAGGGGAATATGTATATCATTACAATTTTAGTTTATCACTTATGGACCCTGTCATCTTTCAAGGTGGCGCACTTATCATTCTGGCCTGTACGTTAATCGGTTGGGAAAGGCAAAATAACTCCATTGATTTCCTTTGGTCTATGCCTTTTAAACGTTCCCACCTTTTTATGACAAAATGGTTGTTTGGTACTTGTAACATTGTAGCAGCTGTTAGTATAAACTGGGGACTATTTGCTATTATAAAAAACATGACTTTTCATAATAAATATCAAGTATTTTCTCCATTTCATTCTTATTTTATATACATGTTAATTGTAYTAATTRCTATTTATACACTTGCCTTGTGTRTAGGWACAATAACTGGGAATRTTATWTCGCAAGGATTTCTCACTGCAGYTATATTMATGTTCCCWKYATTACTTCCAYCACTTATCTCGGGAGTCATCGCTGTTCACTCAAATGTTGACTTTCATGAGAATAATGGCAATATGCATCGTGTTATGGAAAACATACGGATTTCTGGTCCAGTAGAAGAGTTTACTATTCGCTTTAATTACGATCCTCAAAGCACTTTTACTGATGAGGATGGAGTGCGTCATAATGAACCAAACTTTACAAAAATCCCTTCAGCAAAATTATTGATTGCACCTATCACATATATCATTATTTTACTACCACTCGGTATATATTTATATGTTCGTTCAGTCAATGAGCTAAATGGAAACTTCCTCCTATATCCGAAGTTACAAAAAATAATTATGAGCATTGGTATTTTCGTTATAGGAATAGTTGGTGGTTTAGTCTTAAGTGGAGACAAATCATTACTTAATTTTTACATTGGACTTTTTGGGTCAAGCATAATTAGCTATTTTCTTCTATCCAAACTATTGAAATGGAAGTTCTCTTGGAACGCTAAATAAACTCATCATTATCACAATTTTGTACTGGAGGGATTACATGTTTCATAAAGCTTTATGGCTCCATCATTACAAGCAAAGTAAGTACATTCTTTTACTCTTTGCTTGTAGTAGTTTTTGGTTTTTACCTATTAGCTACTTTAATGATTTACAGGTTCAACCA
>NZ_JBFTMA010000135.1:0-13238 GCF_056396725.1 Bacillus sp. 05T31 | reverse complement strand
AGGCATCACTGAGATAAAAAAGGAGAATGGAGAAATTACTTATACTGTCCCGGAGATAGGACTCATTCAATTCAAAGGAGATACACAAATTTCTAAAAATCAATCTCCCTTATTTGAATCAGTTAATCCTTCTTTGCAAGTCGAAAAACCAGAGGTTCCTCATTCCATAAAAATGCCTAATTTATCAACTCTTTCAACAAAAACATTAGATACAAACCTACCTCCCTTATGGGATATGCAATGGGACATGAAGGAAATTACTCATAATGGAGAAAGTTATAAAAAAGAAACTGGCTCTCATAATGTGGTTGTTGGAATTATTGATTCGGGAGTCGATGTGGATCATCCTGACTTAGTAAAAAACCTTATTCCTGGATCTAAAAACTTCGTTCCAAAGGGAGGATTGAGAGGTACTGAACCTGAAGAGACAGGTGATATTAATAATATAAATGATATCAATGGACATGGAACTCTCGTTTCAGGATCTATTGCTGCAAATGGGGAATTAAAAGGCGTTGCTCCTGATACGGGAATCAGAGCATATCGTGTATTTGGAAATAAATCAGCTGATGCAGCCTGGGTCATTAATGCCATCATCGAAGCAGCTAAGGATGATGTAGATGTTATCAACCTTAGTCTTGGTTCCTATTATGTAAATGGAAAAGTCTATGAAAATGGAAAACTTGTAGACAATGGATGGGCAGAAGTAGAAGGTTACAAACGTGCTATAGAATATGCCAATCAGCACGGTAGTGTAGTAGTAGCTTCTGCAGGAAATGATTCTGTAAACGTGGCTAATAAACAGGAGCTAAATAACTTTCTTAAACAAAAATATGAAAAAGAGGGGAAAATATTTACTGGTGTAGGAATAGAAGCACCTGGGGAATTACCAGGTGTAGTAACAGTATCATCAACCGGTCCAACCGGACAACGTTCTGTATTCTCTAATTACGGAGAAGGGGTCATTGACATATCAGCTCCAGGAGGAGATTATCGTTTATGGCAACAATATGGCGAAGAGGTATGGTGGAATACTGGTCTTTTCCGACAAGAGGAAGTACTGACAACTTTTAATACTGGAAGATACTTATTTGCCGCTGGTACATCAATGGCAGTTCCGAAAGTATCCGCTACACTAGCTCTAATTATCAATCACTATAATTTTAAAAATCAACCGAAAAGATCAATTTCACACCTTTACAAAAACGGAATAAAGAAAGATATAGCACCTGATAGAGCCTCTTGGGGGAACGGACAGCTGGACGTATATAATGCTATTAAATAATGAAAAGGAACTATGACAATTCATAGTTCCTTTTTTCGTTACTAAAAAGAGAATGTATCGTGAATGAAATGCATGCCCCTTGAATCTCATTATTTTCAGCATGAATTTCTCCACCGTGTTTTTTAACCAATTTTTCCACGATATACAAACCAAGTCCATGATGTAGTTGATTTGACCTTGAAAGGTCACCTTGGTAGAATTTACTAAATAAAAACGGAATATCTTTTGTATTAAATCCAACTCCAGAATCCGAGATAGAAAAAGACATAACGTCTTTTTTCACCTCCACTTGCACATCAATTCTTCCTTTTTTTGGAGTGAAACGAATGCTATTAGAAATAATATTCGTAAGAATTTGATGCAAACGATTCGGATCAAGTGCAAACTTAAGATTTTTTTCTTCTGATTTAATAAGTAAAGTATAGGTTAATTGTATATCTTCATTTTCTGCCAATTCCTTAAACTCTTCAAGCATTTCTGGAATCATTTCAGCTGGAGCTATATTGCAAATCATAAGAGTGAAATCAGGGTTGTCCACTTCAGAGACTCTCCTCATTTCTTCTGTTAAATGCAATACTCTTTCTGTATTATTCTTAATTGTTTGCAAGTAGTGATGAATCCGTTTTTGATTATTTGGCATGGGTTCCATTAATACTTCTACATGAGACAAAATAATAGTTAACGGTGTTCGCAAATCATGTGCAATGGAAGCAACCATATCCCGACGTTCCTGTTCTAATTTCCATTGAACATACAATGAATTTTTTAATTCTTCCTTCATACTATTGAAAGAATCAATTAATATACCTATTTCATTTTCACTTTCATATTTTATTTCAAAGTCTAAATCCTTGTTTTTAATTTTTTGTGAGGCCATTATTACTTCTTTGATAGGTTTATTCAACTGTTTTCCTAAACGCTTAGCTAATAAATAAGAATAAAGCGTTAAAAATATAAAAGGAACAAGAAAAGCAATAATAAATACATATTCTATGTAATAATCAATAGATGCAGCTAATATGTATCGTACAGCAAGCACACCAACTAGTTTACCATTACTTATAATTGGAATGTATTTTGTAATTAGTTTACCATTTTGAGTAGATGTATTTATTTTATGATACACTTCTTTATCATTTTTCAATAATTCATCGCTCAATGTACCATATAATCTATTTCCATTCGTATTCATAACTTGATAAGTAATTCCTTGCATTGGAATCACTTTCTCTAGTTTTTTTTGATAGGATAAATCTACTATTTTATCCCCATTCATTTCTACAAATTTTTCAATGCTGGGCACTTGTTTTTCATAATGGTTGGCAGGTAAAACAGATTTTTCATTATAAATAAAAAGAAAAGAGTATATTAAAATTAACGTACAAACCGTACTGACAATACTTAAAAATATTACAGCTGCAAATGTTAGAATAAATTGGTTTTTCAACGATAATTTTTTTAACATTAACATTTCTCCAACTTATAGCCAACTCCCCATACGGTTTTAATATGGTAAGTTGACATACCTAAACTTAACTTAGCTCTTAAGTTATTAATATGTACTATTATTGTATTGAGATCCCCAACTGCATCCAGCCCCCAAATTTTTTCATAAATTTGTTCCTTAGAAAAGATTTGTCCTAGATTTACCGTTAAAAGCTCTAATATTTTAAACTCTTTACTCGTTACATCTATTTTTACTCCATCAATGAAAACATCATGCTGTGAATAGTTAATGGTCAAGTTTCCTAAGAAACGTTGATTTTGCAAGTTTACACGTTCTCTTTTCTCACGCCTCAAGTGGGYCTCAACACGTGCAATTAGCTCCTTAACTTGGAATGGTTTTGTAATATAGTCATCTCCACCTAAAGTAAAGCCTTTTACTTTATCTATTTCTGAATGTTTAGCACTCAAAAATAGAATCGGGCATTTTATTTGTTCACGAACGACCTTACAAAATTCAAAACCGTCCATTTTAGGCATCATAATATCTAAAATGACTAAATCAACTTGTGTTTTTAAATGATCTAGCGCTTGTTCTCCATTGTAGGCCTTGAGAACTTTATAATCACGATCAGAGAATATATCAGAGAGTACATCTACAATTTCTGACTCATCATCTACAACAAGAATCGTTCCATTCATAAAAAAAACACTCCTTTCTAGTTTAGATTAAAAATCTTATTATTTTGTAAAATATATTTTCTTTTTAATTAATATTCTTTTCATGAACAACTTTTTTATAGTAATAGTGGTTTGAAATGAAGAAAAATATTAATTGTAAGACTAAGAAAATAAAAAATATTAATATTATTGAGTAAATTTTAATTCCTCCCAATATATTTTGCAAGGCATAGATTGCTATAAATAGATTTACCCCCCCCAGAATAATTGGTACAAAGAAAATTATAGCAATTTGAACCCTTAATGTTTTTTTTATTTCATTGAAATTCAAACCGATTTTTCTTAAAGAGTGAAATATTTTTCTATCATTAGATATATCTTCATATAACTTAAACCAAAGCAGACTGGATAAAGCAATTACCAAGATAAAACCGATAAATAATGCTATTATCCATAAAACTGAAGTTAATTGAACTGTATTTTCATAATGTAGAAGACGAACACTGGACTGTTCCTTTATCTCTAAAGGGAGTGTCTCAAATAATTTTTTTAGTGCACTATAACCCTTATTATTTTCCTTGAAATCTAATGTGTAAAATGAAACATGTTGAGTAGGTAATGATCCCTTCTCTAATTCATTAAAAGTATCTGCTGGTACAAAAGCTACATTATCTATCCGAGATACCGAGTTAATCGCCTGTTTTCCGACCATATTTTTTACTATCAATTCTGTATTACCGTTATTTGTTTGGATATGCAACTTATCGATATTCTCATTTTTTTTACTAAATAACAGGTTATCTTTTTTTGTTTCTGTCCAGTCCTTTATAAAGAATGAATCTGTTTGTAGTATAAAGGTTTTACCTTCTCCTTTTGATGAATTCAGTAATATACCTTCCCATTTTTTCTTATGAAATCCCTCAACTTCTCCTTTGAAGTTTTTCTCTAAAGCAGATTCTAGTGTATTCTCTTGTTTTTTATCAACAATAAATATAGCTGGCTGTGGGTGGCTATTTCGCATTCTTTGATCATTCAACTCTGAATATAAATATATGGAGCTGATTAATATCATTATCATTGATAAGAGTATTGAAACAAGGAAGATAATTTTAGCATTATAATAAAGTTTTTTCCTTAGACTTATAAATATTAGCATTCGAATGCCATTTAAATGCTTTTTTTCTTTATTGATTAAATAGGATACAGTTCCTACTAATCCGTGCGAACAAAAAAGGTACGTTCCTAATAATAAAAGAGCAGCTACAGGTAGAAAAGAGAATAATAGTACGGGTAAAGATGCATTAAGGATAAAAGCATAAGAAATAACCAAAATTAACAGGGAAATAATGAATTTCTTCTTTGAAAACCTAGGTAAATCCTTTGGTTAGCAAGATGATGAATTCACACGCAATTAACAGTTGCTCTATTCCAGAAACTTTTGGATATGAAAGAAATGCTGCGTACATATAAAAAATTGTAACTGATAAAATACAACTTACAAGATACACTATATACAGTGAAAGATTGCGAGTTATATTTTTAAGTGCGAGTGAAAATATTGACATCATTCTCCCCCACTTCTTTAGAGATATAGAGTAGTATACGTTGATTGAAACTGAATTGCTTTTCTTCATGGGAACGTTGCATCTCATGAACAATCTTGCCATCTTTCAAAAATATGACCCTGTTGCAAAAACTAGCAGCTACAGAGTCGTGAGTTACCATTAAGATTGTTGATTTATGTGTTTCATTCAATGTTTTTAGTATATTCAATACATCATAAGCAGATTTTGAATCTAGATTTCCCGTCGGTTCATCAGCAAATAACAGATAAGGATCGTTAATTAACGAACGAATAATAGCAGCTCTTTGCTGTTGTCCCCCAGAGATTTCATAGGGATACTTTGGCAAAAGCGGTTCAATATTTAGTTCATTCACTAATGTTTCGAGTTTATCCCTAACACCCTTTTTGCTCCCCATTCTTAAAGCTGCGGGTAGAAGAATATTTTCTTCAATTGTTAAGTGATCTAACAAATTGTAATTTTGAAAAATAAAACCAATATTTTCGCGACGATAATTGCTTAATTGATCACTATTCATATTAGTTAAATTCTGTCCCTTAATTGTAATTTCTCCATTTGAAGGAAAATCAAGAGAGGAAAGCACATTTAAAAGTGTAGACTTTCCACTCCCTGAAGGTCCCATAATCCCTACAAAATCTCCTTCATGAACAGTTAAGTTGACATTATTTAAAACTGGATATTCTTGGAAATTAGTTTTATAAACTTTCTCAATTCCTTTGGCTTCTAACATAATCATGGTAAACCTCCCTTCTATCCTTTTATTAACATGTAAATTCTTTTTTATTCCAAATGCTTATACAAACGCTAACACTAATAATCATGATACCTAGAATCAGGACGTATAAAGTGTTACTTCCTGTGCTGAGAGCATGGAAGATACTTTGAACGGATAATAAAAAGAACGATAACTGACTTATGTACAAGCAGCCGATGTAAATTCCAATCAGAAGGAAAAAGCTAATAACTGCATTTGAAATTATGATACTTATTAAACTAGCAATAGCTAAACCACACATTTGAATAATAAAAAACAATCCATATACTTGTACCGTATAGAATATTGCTTCTATAGAGGTCTTTTGTTGACCGTAGAAAGTAAAAGCATCATCTGCTTTAAAAAACACCAACCCAAGTACTATGCCAATAAAAAGAACAACAAATAAGTAGAGTAATACCATTACAGAAAGAGAAAACCATTTTGACATAAGAAAGGTTAATCGTTGAAAAGGCCTAATTAAAAATAGACGATATGCTCCTGAGTTGTATTCTACATTTAAGCTATTCAAGAAACATACAGGCATGAAAATCAAAGTAATTAAGAAAGAAGATTCCTTTAATAAAAACCATGAAAAATTCCAAGAATTTAGTGGCACTTGTTGCCCATCATTATAAATCCCAACCCCATAGTACTTCAAAAACCAGGCTTGAAGAAAAACAATAACAGTAAAAATCCCCAACATCCATTTACTTTTTTTCTGATTCCATAGTCGTTCCCATTCACTTATAACTAATGCTTTCAATTGAACTCCCTCCTAGTTTTCAAATAAAATAATCTCTTTTCACAAATGACAAGTATGCGAACATTCCAAATAGGAAAATATAAATCGCTTCCACTATAACAATGTAAATGTYTATACTATTACTTGATGAAAGTAGAAATGCTATACCTGTATGCTGAATTTTAACGATTGACATGTACATAAGATGTAGTACAGTATTAGCGCTAATTATCGTTTGGCTAGAGAATTCTAAAATCTGTGGAATTGCAATAGCAAAGAAAATAAAGGCCACCCCTGATCCAAGAGTGATCATCGTACTTCTACTTAACGCCCCTATTAATGTAAATACAGAAACAATACAAATCATAGTAATGAAACATGCAAAGAAATACTTTAAGTTATATAGTATCGCCCCTGCAATAGAAACCTTGGTTTCATCTATAAATGTTATTAATGTATCTACTTTTGGAAAGAATAAATAGCCTGCTATGGAATTAAAAATCCAAAACAAAGTTAAATATAGGAACATGGTAGTTAATATAGTAGCAAGCTTAGCTACAAAAAGTTGTGAGGTAGAAAATGGACGAATCAAAATCATTCTTAATTGTCCATTTTCTACTTCATGCGCTATAACAGTAGAAATCAGTATTATAGCGATAATATTAAACGAAACCACAAGATGCTCAGAAATACTTATTATAGGAAAATTTAAAGCAGTAACGTAATCTGGTCTTCCAGGAGAAGTATGTTGATTCCAGTTTAGATAATATTTAACTGACGCAACTACCATTAAAGGTAAGAAAAACAAGATTATCCAAGTTATTTTTTGCGTCCAAAGCCTTTCAAATTCAGAAATAAAAAGCCCCCTCATGATGTCATCATCTCCACAAACACATCTTCCAACCTTTTTGTTGGATCAGTAATTAACTCTTCTTTCCTTCCTTGGGTGATAAGCTTTCCATTTCTAATTATGACAAGGCGGTCACACATTTGCTGAATTTCATCTAGTAAATGGCTTGAAATAAAAAAGGTTAAATTTTTCTTTTCACGAAGTTCAAGAATTAATTCCCTTAGCTCTCTCATGCCCATAGGATCCAGACCA
Organism: Bacillus sp. 05T31; assembly: GCF_056396725.1. Taxonomy (NCBI): domain Bacteria; kingdom Bacillati; phylum Bacillota; class Bacilli; order Caryophanales; family Bacillaceae; genus Bacillus; species Bacillus sp. 05T31. Next base: position 5,645 of record NZ_JBFTMA010000135.1, on the reverse strand, counting down.
TTGGCTGGCTCATCTAATAAAATAACATCTGGATCACCTAGAAGAGCTTGTGCAATCCCGAGTCGCTGTCTCATTCCTAATGAATAATTTTTAATTTTCACATCTGCATCGTCAGTTAACCTTACAATAGATAGTATTGCTTCTACTTGTTCTAATTGTTCTTTTCGAGAAAGAGCAGGGTATAATCTCGCTAAATTTTGTAGCATTTTTCTACCCGTCATATATGGGAAGAATATTGGTGATTCGATTATTGCGCCCATATTCATCAAAGCCTGTTGTCTATTTTGATTTACATCTTGACCACTTATTTTTATGACTCCTTTTGTCGGGCGAATTAATCCTGTAAACATACGCATAACAGTTGTTTTTCCTGCCCCATTCGGCCCCAGAAAACCACAAATATCTCCTTTATATATTTTAGTTGAAAAATCATTTACTATTGTCTTGCCACCTACAGTTTTTGTTAAGTGATTTGCTTCTAAAACTATTTCATTATTCATATAAAATCCCTCCTTATGGACTAATATAGAAGACAAATATTAAAAAAAAATAAAGAAAAGAAAAAAAATAAAGAAAAGAATAAAGAAAAGAAAAAAACTCACAAAAATGTGAGTTTTAGTGCATTTCAACCGTTTCATGTACAGTTACTGACTTTCTTTTCTCAAATTCCTTAAAGAGTATATGCAATACTTCTTGATTATTAGGTAAAACATAGTTCGGTTTCAAAGACATAGTCGCAATTTCAAAAGCTGTTGTTTTCAAAGGCGGAATCACTATATGATCATATTCTTTTAAAAGTTTAACATTATTCTGAACTACTTTTTTCTCCCACATTAATTTGTTCATATTAGGAAAAAAGAGAACTGGTTTATCATGAGCAAGAATGACTGTACTTAATAAATCATCAGCTAAACCATGAGCTACTTTTGAAATAGTATTTCCTGTAGCTGGTAATACCATTAGTAAGTCTGCCCATCTAGCCAATTCCACATGACCTGGTTTACCACTTAGGGTAAGTTCCTCATCGATAAATACCTCATTACAATATAATTTCACGGTTTCTGCAGGGATAAGTTTTATTGCACTTTTTGTCATGATAACCTTTACTTCACTAAAATTCGCTTTCAATATAGCTAAATATTGAAAAATTCCAGCTACTGCAATAGAGCCGCTTACTCCTACTAATATTTTCTTAGAACTAAGCAATTGATTCATTTGGTTCATACTGTAACATCCTCTCAATTCTTGATTAGGAAATTAGAAATACTCCGTCCCACCATGGTTCCTCTACTGCGCTTAGACTTAATAAGGTTAAAAGTACACCACTTACACCTTCCAATAGTCCTACCTTGTTTAGCTCGTTTGAAGTCTGCTCATTGGATTGTAAGTCTTTAAAGCCAAATGGTGCTTGAGGATCATATGCATCCATTACATAATCTATTAATTTTGTAATGGATTGCATCGATATTTCCCCATCTTCATCTTTTGCCATCCTAATAGACATTTGTAATAATCCCGCTCTTCCATGACAAAATGTTGGAGAAGATAAATCCCATTCTTCCTCACTTTGCAAAAGTGTATCTTGATAAGAACTTAATGCAATTTTCATGGCCTTCTGATCCTTCAAGGATCTCCCAGCCAGATAGAGAGCTCTTGCTACTCCTGGATTTCCATAGCACCAGCCTTTTCGCTTCGGATACACGTGGTATGATTGGTCATTGACCACTTCTTTAAAACTAAGCCTCGCAGGCCACGAACCTTCATCTTGCCATTTTATTAGCCAATCTATCATTTTACGAATCGCTTGCTTTTGTCCAGGAACTTCAATTCCTTGTTCGATAGCCAACGCCATCAAGGAAAGTGGGCCAGGCATTCCATGAGCATGGCCGCAATTGAAATTCCCATCCGGAAATAGTATCTTATCTGTTTCCAAAAACTGATTGGTGTACGGTACGTACCAACCAGGTAGAACTTCTCCATTCACCTCAATGTCATTAGACATATTAATAAAACAATTGAGAATTTGTTTGAGTGCTTCCAAATTTGATTCAAGTTGAATATTTTGCAGCAAATAACGCCCTACTCCAGTAGCACCTTGGATTGTATCGTACATAAATGGATGAACACCACATTCTTCTTTCCCGTAGTTCAATACAAGATGTAACTGCGAAAGTACAAATTCATTTAACTTCTGCAAAAATATATGATATCTTTCATAGTTACGCGAAGCATATGATGTCGCATACGCAATACCAGAAACACCGCCAAACATAGAAATACTATTCACACCTTGTTTTTCTATTGCCTTTTGTATTTCTACCAAGTGACTATGTGCAATAAGATCCCATCCCTCTTTTGGAAACTGTCGATCTAATTCTGCAAATAACATTATAGTACCTGGATAACCATGGGATAAAGTAATGGGGTCCCATGGATGAAGTGTTCCTCCATTTGGTATATTATCAGGCTCCATAACAATTTTTTCTACATACATCGGATCCTTTAATTGCTCTGCTATATCACGAACTAACTTTAATGCTTTATTTCTTTTTTCAATACTAATTCCCTGTAACCAAAATGACTTTTTTTCTGTAGTTAATTGCATAGTTTTCTCCTCTCTAATTAAACATTCACTTGAATTTTGGAATAATCTATAAAATTTTTAGCTTGTAACTCAAATAGTCTTGCGTATATTCCTTTTATCTTTAATAGTTCATTATGAGTACCTAGTTCCACGACTCTACCTTTATCGAGGACCATAATTTTTGTAGCATGCCTTACAGTTGAATACCGATGGGATATAAAGAGCCCCATACAATTTTTTGTAATTTCTTTAAAATCTCTAAAAACCTCTTCTTCTGCTTCTGGATCTAATGCGGCAGTAGGTTCATCTAGAATATATAGGCTCGCATCCCTCATGTATGCTCTTGAAATGGCGATTCTTTGCCATTGCCCTCCAGATAACTGAATTCCGTTCGCAAAAGTTTTCCCAAGTTGTGTATCCATTTGGTTAGGCAAACTATTAATCATCTTTAATGCTCCAGATTTTTTAGCTGCAGCTTGTATAGCCATTACTTGATCGGCTTTTTTATAGTCACCATAGCCAATATTATCTTTAACATCTAGTTCATATCTAACAAAGTCTTGGAAAATAGCACTAATCTTATCCTGCCATTCGTTTGTACTGTATTGATGAATGGGTTTTCCATCTAATAGAATAATCCCTTCAAAGTCCGTATAAAGTTTTGTAATTAACTTTACAATCGTAGATTTACCCGAACCATTAGATCCGACAAGAGCCAATGTTTCACCTGGTTTTATGTGAAAATTCACTTTTTTTAATGTATACTCTTTTTGACCAGGATACTTAAAAGAGACATTTATAAATCGAATACCTTTTTCCTCAAAAGAGATGCTATCTAAATAAGTATTGTCTCCATTATTTGAAACATCCCTTTCTTCAGGAACGTCCAAAAATGAGAATAGTTGAGTCATATAAAGATTGTTTTGGTGCATATTAAAAATCATATACATTAATTCATTAGATGTTTTTTGTGTAGTATTTACAGCTTGAAAATAAGCGATAAGACTTCCAATAGCAATAATCCCTGTTACAGCATCCATAACCACCATAAACTGCACAAACATTACAAAAGCCACGCTGATTAATTGAAAAAATAGGTCAATCCTCATCTTTTTTAAAAGCAGACGTCTATCTTGCAGATAAAATCGATTGAACATATTTGAATAATTTTTTAGAAGTAAATTGCCCAATCCAAATAATTTCACTTCTTTTACTGTGATGTCTGTCGTTAGCAAATAGTAGTAGTAAAATTGTTTTCTTGTTTCTTCAGCACGCTTATGACTAATTAAAAAAATTTCTTTTCCAATTTTCATGATTGACCAGGAAGAGATTAGTGGTAATAGAATTAAAATCAGGGTAAACTGCCAGTTCCAAATCATTAAGATACCGGAAATAGAAATCACAGTTATTCCACTTTTTATAATCCCCATAAGTTCTTCAAAAATAGCAAATGGTTTATATGTGGAATCTTGGCGCGCCCGTTGAAGTTTGTTGTAAATTTCTGGGTTCTCGAAACTGGAATAAGGTAATCTTTTTGCTTTTTCTATTAATTTTACATTGATTTTATTAGAAAGAAGATTTCGGTAAAGCTGTTTATATGTTTCCAAAACTGATCCTGTAACACCCGTTAAAATTGTAACTAGTGCAAAGGCTATAAAAAACGGTAAAACATGAGTAAAATAATCACCCTTGTACCCATTCTGGTAGATGTTTTGTACTGTATTAACAAGGTATTGGATTGTCAAAATCAATGCTGCAGGTAATAATCCATTTAAAAAATTTAAGGTAAGCACACAGAAGAAATATCCTCTGTGCGTTTCCCATAAAAGTTTAAATAAACCAGGCCAATAATGAAAAGACTTTAAAATATTTGAAAATGATAGTTTCTCATCTTCAGGTGTGTGATTGAGTATCTGTTTCATTCTGATTCCTCCAATATCGCTGGCTTGATAAGATATGCCGCGTAAAGGCAAGTGCTTTTTTTTCTAGTTCCCGATTAGCTCCCAATAGTCGATTACAATGCATATGAATAATTGCTCCCATAATTGTTTGTTGTTTATTCCAGAGCTTGTCTTCATTTTTATATTGTTGAATACTGGAAACATATTCTTTTAATGATTCTCTCCGAACTAATAGACTTTTATAAATCTCTAGTCCAATTGATGAATTGTAATTACGTAAATTATTCCAATCACCTTCAGGATTTCCAATGTTACTTAATAATTTTCTCATTGTTCTAAATTCATCCATGAATTCATATTTATCTGTATTTCTTTCAATAGTTTCCAATTGTTGTTCATAAGTTAAACCAAAATTCTCCATAATTTCAATTATGTTTAAGGATGCCAGTGCATGTACTGGCAGTTCAGCTTGTTGTCCGATCACATTAAGAAGCATTGTTACTGACCTACTATCGTAATGGAAGAAATTCTCGGCCAATTCTATCAGATACGGACCACCATATCGCTCTACTTCTCGTTCATACGTATCAATCGTCATTTTGTGAATAAATCCAGAGTTCATTAAATTATTTGCCCAATCCCTTAAATGAGTAAGAACAGATGCATTCAACTTCTTGGGATCTCCATAAAATCGCAAACGAATATGAGCATCTGGATCACGATATCGCATGAAGAACCATGATTGAGCCAAACCATTTTGTACAATATTATTAGCAAATGATGTCATATATTTTGAAATAAATTCATTCTCTCTTGCTTGTGGAACATAGAGCTTAACATATAGCCATTCACTTCCGGGCAAACGATAAATCATTTTCTCACTAACCATCTCTTTTTTTCCGTCTTCAACAGCTCCTAAACTCTTCCTTTTAGCGACATCGTTCATTTTTTTCAACGGAAATACAACTTCCATTGCATGACTACCCAGCGGGCTGCTAAGGCAATTTTTATTGATGTCATGTAATGATTCTCTCAACTGTAATCTACCCTGCTTAAAAAGTTCATTCTTTAATTCTCGAAGATGAAGAATATTTTCAAGATCAATTAAAATCCTATTGTCACTATATGTCATAAATACATAGCGTGGAACAGCCCAGCCC
>NZ_JBFTMA010000134.1:0-8480 GCF_056396725.1 Bacillus sp. 05T31 | reverse complement strand
CATATACACACTTCTATACAAACAAAAAGCACCCTAAGCGGATGCTCTGACTACTTTTCTTTATTGATAATATGTATTTAATCTTGATTAATYAAAATAACAGCTGGACCAGAAACAACTACTCCGGCCACTTCTATCTTTTCAAATTCCATCACTGTAATAGATATAACCCCTTCTCTTTCCATCAATTCCTTACTCAGGACTTCAGTCGGTATTGATTTCACCGTCCTACCTCCTTTTCATTTTATACAAAATTACAAAAAACTACCCAATGCATCTAAATATATGCATCACCTCCGCTTTCATTCCTTATTCCAGTCAAAATTCACATCCCCTTTCTATAACATATTGAAAAATAAAAAAGCACTCGCCAAAGCGAATGCCTTTCCATTATTTACTCTCTATTACTTTTAACATTCTATTAATAAATGCTGCCGATTCCCCACGTGTTGCAGAACCTTTTGGCATAAACTCATTATTCTCATTCCCTTTTACAATACCTAACCCATAAACACGTTGAACCGCCTGTTTATCATACGCTAAATTTTGATCCGTAAATGGTAATGAAACTAAATTACCTTTTATATTTTTGTATTGCAATGCACGATCAATCATAATAACAGCTTCATCACGTTTAATCGTATCATTCGGAGCAAATATATCATTTCCTCGTCCACTTATAATCCCAGCACTAGCTGCACGATTAATACCATCTACTAAYGATGGATGGGCTGTGCTTAAATCTTTRAAATTCGATTTCCCCTCTGGTAATTGCAATGATCTTGAAACTAAATTCGCAAATTCACCACGTGTTACAAGACGTTCTGGCCAGTAAGAACCCTTCCCGTCTCCAACCATAATACCTCTTTTATCTAATTCACGAATATCTGCTTCATACCAACCGCCAGTTATATCATCTTTATGATTCGTATCATAATAAGCTTTCGTTCCCTGTAAAAATGGCTCCCACGCATTATTCCTTATCATAATGGCCGGACAATTCTTTCCGCTCCAAAATTGATGTTTTTTCACATTTTCTAAAGGAATATTTAACTCCCCCATTAAATAGGCTGCTAGTTTGCGAGCATTTTCCACAGCTTTATTATAATCACCATCTTGATTGACAGCAATTTCAATTGCAATTGATTCTCTGTTACCAGTTCCTTCTGCTCCATCTCCAGCATGCCAAGCATTTTCATTTAATGGTAGATGTTGATAAATTTCTTTATCATCTACTGTAAAATGCCAAGATGCTGAACGATCAGTCGTTCCTGTTGCTTGGCTGTATAAATATTGTGCATGGTTTCTAGCATTTGCTCCAACACTATAATTATCTGTCTCATGAATTGTAATGTATTTTGGTTTCATCGCATAACCTGGACGAATATTTTCATTACCTGTTGGTACAATCATTTCCTTTAATGGTACACCGTAAATATCCGTTGTTTTCTCTTCTATTGGTGCAGTATACATAACCGCTGTACGTTTCGTACGAGTTGGAGTTGTACTTTGAATAAGAGATGCTTTTGTACCCTCAAATTTTGCTGAAGGTGCATAAATCCATTTCACCTCATTATCTATTTGGACTTGGAACCACTCTCCAACTTGTCCAATTGCAATAATTGTTTGCGGTTGTAACACTTTCTCGTCTTTATATGAATTAAATGGTGCGGAATATGTAGCTGTCTCTTCATTAATTACTAATTTTTCGTTTGCCAAGTGATAAACTTCCTTAACCTCTACATTTCCTTCACTACTTTGTATCCACCCAGCTCCAGATTCTGTTTGTATATAGTAAGCGTTTCCTTTTTGTTTTTCGGCTTTCACTACTTGATTAGAAAGCTGAACACCTGTCGCTTTTTGTAACTCAGCAGAATCAAATAAAGATGCTGAACCTATTATATGTACAAAAAAATCTCCTTGTACTTCATTTGTTATTCCTTTGCTCTCTCCACGTCCATCTTCATCTTTCATATGGCTTTCAATACTTTTTAATGCTTGCTCGTCTGTTGAAATCGTTACGGTCTTTTCTACTGTGTCGGCATAGGAAAAACTTGGAATCGTTACCATACTAAATACAATTGATGCAGCTAAAACATTATAAAATTCTTTTTTCATACTAATTATTTAACACGTTTATATCTTAATTCGTGTTAACTTCCCTCCCTAATCTAAAATATTTAAGGCTATCTAGCAGACTTCTAAACTAAATAACCCTTTACAATATAACAAACTCTATCTCATTCGTATAGATAGGAATGACTACTATTTGCCTACTTTTTCTATATTGGAATATAGAAAAGAAGCTATAAAAGATATAGCTTCTCCTCTCACTATTTCAATCTCGTTGTACCTTATACTCTATAACTCTACCATCTTTATCAAATTGCAAAACAAGCCATTCACTATCTATAGGAATGAAACCACGTTCATTCCCAAGATAGTATAGTGTAGTAATTCCCGTTTCCAAACTGCTTGTTTTCGTAGGGGCCCCTAACAATTTTGTAATTTCTTCGTTTGATTTCCCTATCAATTTATGCTCCTGTAATAGGTCATCTACCATATGTACTCGTTTTTCTTCATAATTTAACCACCGATCCTGATTAAAATTTGAAGTGTATTTATTTATACTTAATTGTACGGTGCATACTAGCAATGGAATGAGACCTACCATCATTATAGTGAACAGTTGTTTCTTACCTTTATCACGTCTTGCCGAAACATGTAAGATAGTCTTTTGAATAATAACTAATAAAATAAAAGGCATTACTACCACCAAAATACTCATTACACTCAATGACACATGAACCATATCAATAACGAAAATAAACGCAATGTACATTAATATATGCAAACAAAAATAAATGTACAACATTCCCCACAATATAGAGCTTTTACCTTTCTCCACCCAAATAACACCTACTTTATCCCGCTATTTGCGGGCAGTTAGACTCCCACCTCAAAATTCGGCTGTAAAGGGTAGAAGTCGGGTTGCCCATAAACCCCCACTAATTAAAGTTTTACTTTATTTTTCACTTCGCAACATAATTCATCTGGCCAATCATATCTCTAATCTTTTGTAGTTCTCGTGCTGTATATATTACTTTACTTGTTAAAACTTCATTTCTGAAAAACGTTACAATTTGCTCTCTATCTTTAAATCTCGGCAATTCTTCATTAGAAAGATCAATAACTTCTTTTCCACTCTCATTTTCAAAATATACAATTGGTTTTACTTTTTCCTTTACAATATCTACTTGCATTTCTTCCAAACAATTATATAAAGTTTGAGATAGCATWTTCGCTTTATACGCTGGATTCCCTTCATTTCTTACTTGCAAAGTTAATGAAGTTCCATCCGTAATAAATTCAAATGTCTCTTCTTTTTCAATTTCATGTTGATACTTACCAATTTCCTCAATCATAAATGAATATATACCCGCATTTTCTTTCGTTAAGCCATGGATTAATTTCCCTGTCCATTCTTTCGTCTCAAGTAGATAAATACCAGTTTTACATAAGATAAGGTGATGAATTCGATTATCATTTATGTCACGTTTATCTCTATATTTATTGCGTATCATAAAAACGTTCGGTATAATATGAAACTCTTCTTCTAGTATTATTCCTTGCTCAACGAAACCTCGCTTCATATAATGTAATATTTCATGCACATTCACTTCAGCACCATTTTTGGTATATTCTCGTAAATCCGCAATTAAATTTTGAAACATATGTATTTCACTACTATGCTTATCTTGCATTTCACTACGTTCTTTACTATGTTGAACAGCCAATTGATTTTTCATCATACGCATATTTTCAAGTTCTCTAGCTGTATTCACTTGTAAATCATTATATTTTTTCTGTTCCATATTCTTTAAAGTATCCTGTTGTTCTTTATGCCCTGTAATCGYAGCTGCAATCTCATTTTCATACGTTTCAATCGCTTGTTTCTTTTCAAACTCTACTTGCTGACTCTCTGATTCTAACTGTTTATTTTTATAAAACAGTACAAACACTACAGCTAATAATATTAAAATCCCACCTATTAGCACATACTCCATATTATTACTCCTTTATTTCATTTCCGATTATTTTTAAACATATATCAATTACATTATACTATGTTATCAATATATACTTTGTAAAAATTATATATTTTTCATAAAAGGCACCTCAGTCGAGATACCTTTTAGATTCACTTTATTGTACACCATACTGAATATAACTTGAATCATAGTATACCCATTGATTTGTCCCTAAGCAAAGCCATCCATCTTGCTTACTCCATACTCGATATGATTCACCATGATGTAACTGTCTTATAACATTCCCGTTTAATGATGGAGCATCTCGCAGATTCACATTATCGCCAGTAATAGTTGCTACATAATGTTTATACTGAATATAACTTGAATCATTATATACCCACTGATTTGTCCCTAAGCAGAGCCATCCATTTTGTTCTCCCCAAACTTCATATGATTCGCCACGATTCAATTGGCGAATTACACTAGACTGTAAAGATGGTCCACTTCGTAAATTCACATTATCTCCATTAATTACAGCAACTCCGTATACTGGATTCGCATTATTAGGCGTGGAAACATTCCCTCCACCACTTGCTCCATTTCCTTGTAAAGCTTCTAATGAAACAGCTGCTGATACATCACAATTTCCTACACCTGAAATTTGCCCAGAATCTGTGTACTGCCATGCTGTCCACTCTGTCCATCCACCAGCATCAGCAGGCGGTATACTAGAATATTTGGAAATCCAAAGTGGAATGTCACTTAACCCGCTAATTCCAAATTCATTAATATACCAAATTCCTGTATATAACATTACATCTTTCCCAGTAGCTTGTTTCACATAATTTACGAAACTTCTTGCCCAATTCGATATAGTCGCACCCGTTAAACTACTATTGCTAGTATCCGTTGGCGATTCTAAATCTAAAACAGGAATTAAATCCGTCTGATTACTCTGTAATATACTCACAAAATATTTCGCTTCTGAAATTGCATCATTCTGTTCTGGRTGMGCAAAATGATATGCACCAATTAATACATTCGCATTTCTCGCAGCTTGTACATTTTGAACGAAAGTGGGGTCAATATAGTTCACACCTTCCGTCGCTTTTGCATACGCCGCTGGAATGCCAGATGACTTCACAGCATTCCAATTAATGTTTCCTTCCCAATGAGACACATCAATAAACGTAAYATTTGAACTGGATCTATTTTGCATATAAAARCTCCTATCAAATTTTGTTATTCTATATACAATATGTACAACTCTAGTTAAAGGACACGACAAACCTCTCACATATTTCGAAAATTTTATTACATTTTAATATCTGAGAGAATAGAAAAAAGGCCTTGTAATTCTACAAGGCCTGTTGCAAACTCCCTTTATTTTGTAGCAAGTACATATTGTAGTAAAGTCCTTGTTTACTAAGTAGCTCTTGATGTGTTCCGCTTTCTACAATTTCCCCTTCATGCATAACAAATATTTGATCCGCATCTTGGATTGTAGACAATCTGTGCGCAATCGCTATCGTTGTTCTACCTTTTCGCATTTGCTGCAATGCCGTTTGGATAGCCTCCTCTGTTTCTGTATCAATATTTGCCGTCGCTTCATCTAACACTAATACTTTCGGATTGGTTGCTATCGTTCTAGCAAAAGCAATTAATTGCCTTTGACCACTAGAAAATGCAGCTCCTCTTTCGACAACTTCTGTATCATACTGCTCTGGTAATTTTTCAATAAACGTATTCGCTTGCACAAACTTTGCCGCTTCCTCTATCTCTTCATCCGTAATCTCTTCATTATACATACGAATRTTTTGCTTTACATTTCCAGCAAATAAAAATGCATCTTGCAGCACAAGACCAATTTTCTTTCGAATTTCTTGTTCTTCAAACTTCTCTAAATCTACTCCGTCTATTACWATATTTCCTGATTTAATATTGTAAAATCTCATTAATAAATTCATAATCGTACTCTTTCCGCTACCAGTATGCCCTACGAAAGCAACCGTTTGCCCTGACTTTACGTGAAAAGATACATTTTTTAAAACGTCACGCTTTCCATCATATGAAAAAGTAACATCTTTAAACTGAATTTCCCCGTTAGCTACTCGTGGCTGTTCACTCCCCATTTGAACAGGAGCTAAATCTTTATCATCCATTAAATGAAATACACGCGATGATGAAACAAGCGCTTGCTGGAAGAAAGATAGTTTCATCATCATCTCATTTACCGGCTGGAAGAAACGATGAATATAGTTAACGAAAGCATATAAAACCCCTACTTCAACAGGACTCTTTAAAGCATCGATTCCGAATAAACCAAGTACTAACGCAATTGCTACAATATGAACAAGATCTGTTGCTGGACGTAAAAGTAATGCATCTAATTTCAATGTACGACGTCCAGCACTAAAATGTTTATTGTTCACTCCTTCAAATTCTTTTCTCATCCGCTTTTCTTGCCGGAACACCTGAACAATATTCATACCTTGAATGGACTCATTTAACTTTGCATTTAATATACTCAGCTGATTACGTACCTCTAAATAAAAAGCTGCACTTTTCCGTTGATACAACACCATAATTGCAAACATTACCGGAATTAATATGAGCGAAAATAGCGCTAATTTTACATCTAATAAAAACATCGCTACTAAAATCCCTACTAAAAAGACTACATTTTTCACGAATGTTGATAGTACACTAACATAAAAATCTTTAATCGCTTCTGTATCATTCGTTATGCGAGATACGAGCGTACCAATCGGCGTACGATCAAAGAAGCTTAATGACAATTTTTGAACATGTTCATACACTTCAACTCGCATATCTTGGACAATCTTAAAAGCGATATTTTGAAAGTACAATAAGTCTAAATAAGTAAATAATACTTTTAATAAATGAGCAATAATATACACTACAAATAGGGTTACAAGTGCTGATTGTTCAAAGTTACCTGGCACTAAGTGTTCATCAAGAAATTGTTTAATTAAAAAAGGACCCATCATTTCAGTTACAGTTGCACCAACTAGAAATAAAAATGCTAACGCCAATAACCCTTTATAGGGCCTCATATAAGAAAGCAACCTTCTTAAATCACTCCGTTTTTTCTCAGCCATCATACGCCTCCTTTCTCTACTAACGCCTCTAACTGCTGGCTTTCGTACATTTCTTTATACCAACCATTTTCTTTCATTAATTGCTCATGTGTCCCTCGCTGCATAACCCTACCTTCATCAATAACAAGAATAAGATTTGCATGCTGAATAGCACTTAAACGATGGGCAGTAATAATCGTCGTTTTCTCTGCCCTTTCTCGTTTCAATGCAGTTAAAATAGTTTCTTCTGTTTTTGCATCTACGGCTGATAAACAATCATCTAATATTAAAATTTCAGCATTTGTTAATAATGCACGCGCAATAGAGATTCTCTGTTTTTGACCTCCTGATAGTGAAACGCCCCTTTCACCTACTACAGTGTCATACCCTTCTGGAAATTGAAATATATCATTATGAATACAAGCAATATCAGCAGCTCGGCTAATTTCTTTATATGTAGCATCGGCCTTTCCAAAAGCAATGTTCTCCCCAATACTCGCTGAAAATAAAAAGTGATCTTGCGGTACATATGAAATTGCAGAACGCACACCGTGAAGTGTTAAATCTCGAATATCCCGCTCCCCAACTTTTAATTCACCATTAAAATGATCATACTCTCGAATTAAACATTTTAATAACGTCGTCTTCCCTGCACCGGTACGCCCTACAACTCCTAACGTTTCACCTTTTCTTAAGTTAAAGTAAATATCTTTTAAGTTTAATAGTTCATTCTTTTTATAAGAAAACGAATCAACAGCAAACGAAACATCACCACTTGCTATAGCATGTATAGCATTTTCCTTATTCACTACATCTGAAGTTTGTGAAAATATTTTCTCCACACGATCATACGAAGCACGTCCACGCTCCATAATATTAAATAGCCATCCAAAAGCTAACATTGGCCATACAAGTGTCCCTAAGTACGTTGTAAATGTTACTAATTCCCCTACAGTTAATTCACCTCGTACGACTAATAATGATCCGTAACAAATTGCGATCAAAAATGAAAATCCGACAATTAGGGAAATCGTTGGATCGAATAACGAGTCAATACGTGCAACTAGCATATTTTTATGTACGACATCTTCAGATTTTTTCCGAAACGCTTGTAAATCCTCTTTCTCTTGTCCAAGTGAGCGAATTACCTTCATCCCACTCATACTTTCTTGCACTTTATCATTGATTTCAGAAAACGATTGCTGTGCCTTATGAAATCTTCTATGCAATAAAGTTCCATAATAATTTGTAGAAATAGCTACAATTGGCATCGGAATTAAACTTAATAACGTTAACTTCCAACTAATTGTAAATCCCATCGCTACGAGTACACATCCTCCAACAG
>NZ_JBFTMA010000133.1:0-8559 GCF_056396725.1 Bacillus sp. 05T31 | reverse complement strand
CTTTATATCCTGACGGAGGTGCTGAAGTACTCCGTCAAACAATTGCAGAGAAATTACAAGTGCAAATGGAACAAGTGCTTTGTGGTAGTGGACTTGATGAAGTCATTCAAATTATAAGTCGTGCAGTGCTCTGTAAAGGAGATAATATCGTAACTGCTGGCGCGACATTCCCTCAGTACCGTCATCATGCAATTATTGAAGGCTGTGAAGTGAAAGAAATTGCTTTAAAGAACGGTGTATATGATCTAGATGAAATTTCTTCAGCAGTTGATGAACATACAAAAATCGTATGGATTTGTAATCCGAACAACCCGACAGGCACATATGTGAATGAGCGAAAATTGACTCAATTCATTGAAAGCATTAGTGAAAATACGTTAATTGTCATTGATGAAGCGTACTATGAATACGTAACAGCAAAAGATTTCCCTGAGACATTACCGCTTTTAGAAAAACATAACAACATTCTTGTACTTAGAACGTTTTCTAAAGCATACGGATTAGCTTCTTTCCGCGTTGGTTATGCGATTGGACAGGAAGAGTTAATCGAGAAATTAAATGTCGTACGTTTGCCATTTAACGTATCTTCATTAGCGCAAAAAGCAGCGACGATTGCTTTTAACGATGAAGCGTTTATTGAAGAAATAGTTCGTGTTAATACAGAAGGATTACAACAATACGAAAGTTTTTGTACAGAAAATGAAATTCCATTTTATCCGTCGCAAACGAACTTTATCTTTTTGCCGGTAGATGATGCTGGGGAAATTTATGAAGCTTGTGCGCATGCAGGGTTTATTATTCGACCGTTCCCAAATGGTGTCCGTATTACAATCGGAATTAGGGAACAAAATGAAGGAGTGATTTCAGTGTTAAAACAACACTTTGAAAATAAAAAAGGTAAGTCTCGAGATGAGGCAAATGTGTAAAAAGGTAGTATTAATCGGTACTGGATTAATAGGAGGCTCTCTTGCATTAGCGATTAAAAAAGAGCACGATGTAACGATTATCGGTTATGACATATTTAAAGAGCAAGTAGAGCGCGCAAAAGAATTACATGTAGTTGATGAAGTAGCAGTAGATTTACAGGGTGCATGTGAGGAGGCAAATTTAATTGTATTTGCCTCTCCAGTTGAAGAAACGAAAAAGTTGTTACACAAACTTGCATCATTTCATTTACGAGAAGATGTCATTGTTACCGATGTAGGAAGTACGAAAGGGACAATCATGAATGAAGCGGAAGCTTTATTAACAAAGAAAGTTTCATTTATCGGCGGTCATCCGATGGCAGGTTCTCACAAAACAGGAGTTGAAAGTGCAAAGGCACACCTTTTTGAAAACGCATTTTACATTTTAACGCCAATGAATCACGTGCAGGCGGATCAAGTAGACGAGCTAAAAGAATGGTTAAAAGGAACAGGCTCTCATTTTCTTGTATTAAATACAAAAGAACATGATTATGTAACAGGAATAGTTAGTCATTTCCCACATTTAATTGCAGCAGGATTAGTAAAACAAGTTGAGAAACATGCTGGTGATAATCCGCTTATTCATCAACTAGCGGCAGGCGGATTTAAAGATATAACACGTATTGCATCAAGTAGTCCGAAAATGTGGAGTGATATCGTAAAGCAAAATCGCGGGCATTTATTGGAACTATTAGAAGAATGGATTTCAGAAATGGAAGAGCTATATAAGACGGTTTCTAAAGGAGATGCAGGAGAAATACAAAGTTATTTTGCAGATGCGAAAGAATATCGTGACTCTTTACCAGTTCGAAAAAGAGGGGCGATTCCTGCCTATCACGACTTATACGTCGACGTTTTAGATAAAGTAGGGGCATTAGCCCATATCACAAGCATTCTAGCAGAAGAAGAAATTAGTATTACGAACTTGCAAATATTAGAAGCGCGAGAAGGATTGCTCGGCGTTTTACGAATTAGTTTCCAAAGAGAAGAGGATCGAACGCAGGCAAAAATTGCGCTCGGAAAAGAAGAATACCAAACGTATGAAACAATTTAATGAGGAGGGTGACAACGTGAAAGAAAAAACAGTACAAACTGTAAATAACGGATTGAATGGCACAATTACAATCCCTGGAGATAAATCAATTTCCCATCGCGCTGTCATGTTTGGCGCAATCGCGGAAGGTAAAACAACAATTAAAGGATTTCTTCCTGGTGCGGATTGTTTAAGTACTATTTCTTGTTTTAAAGAAATGGGAGTAGAGATWAYRCAAAATRGAGAMGAAGTTACGGTAATTGGAAAAGGATTAGAAGGTTTACAAGAGCCAAAAGCTGTATTAGATGTTGGTAATTCTGGTACAACGATTCGATTAATGTCAGGAATACTTGCAAACACACCATTCTTTTCTTGCGTGCAAGGTGATGCTTCAATTGCGAAGAGACCGATGCAACGTGTAACAAATCCACTAAAGCAAATGGGTGCAAAAATTGATGGCCGAAAAGAAGGAACGTTTACGCCGCTCACAATACGAGGCGGGAATTTAAAGGCGATTGAATATACTTCACCGGTAGCAAGTGCGCAAGTGAAATCAGCTATTTTACTTGCAGGCCTTCGCGCAGAAGGTGTAACAGCTGTTACAGAACCTCATATTTCCCGCGATCATACAGAAAGAATGCTTGARGCGTTYGGYGTWAMRGTAACTCGCGTGGGGAAAACAGTGAAACTAGCAGGAGGACAGAAGTTAACCGCAACAGATGTTCAAGTGCCAGGTGATGTATCATCAGCGGCATTTTTCTTAGTAGCAGGTGCAATTATTCCAAATAGTAAACTACTATTACAAAATGTGGGAATGAATCCGACTCGTACAGGTATTATTGATGTTCTTGAGAAAATGGGCGCTACGTTTACTGTAGAGCAGATTAACGAAGGAGCATCAGAACCTGCTGCAAATATTACAATTGAAACATCGCCGCTGAAAGGAATCGAAATCGGTGGAGATATCATTCCACGACTGATTGATGAAATCCCAATTATCGCTTTAGCGGCAACACAAGCAGATGGAATTACAGTCATTAAAGATGCACACGAGCTAAAAGTGAAAGAAACAAATCGTATCGATACAGTCGTTGCTGAACTAATGAAACTAGGAGCTCGTATTGAAGCGACCGACGACGGAATGATTATTTACGGTAAATGTAAGCTAAAAGGAACTACAGTACATAGTCACGGTGATCACCGCATTGGAATGATGCTTGCGATTGCCGGCTGTATAGCTGAAGGAGAAACAACGATTGAAGATGCAGAAGCAGTAGGTGTATCGTATCCTACATTTTTTGAAGAACTGCAAACGTTAGCTAAATAAAGTGATGAGAAGCAGATATGCAATGTATCTGCTTTTTTATGTTGGCTTTTTTCGTAAATAATGTTGCTTTATTGCGTAAGAATTTTATCCTTATTGATTTTATGAGATTTTTACGCATAAATGTAACTAAGGGAGATGGTTCCAAGTTGAGTAAACGGAATATTAGCACAACATTTTCAGGGGATTTAATTGTTACCCATCTAATTGGCAAGATTAATACAGCTGATGTTTATGAATGGTTTAATGGCTTCGAGCAGGTTTGTCAGCAATTCATTTCCGAGGGKCGGAAATACAAATTGTTGGTGGATAGAAAAGGATACACGCCAGATCATTTTTCGGTTCAAAAAGCATGGAAAGATAAGTTCTTCAATGAAACCATTTTGAATCACAGTAAGGCAATTGCGTTTCTCCTTGAAGAAGGGGAGATAATGAATTATTTACAACAATCCAATACAAAARAATCCGTRAAATTTTTCGATGATTATGAACAAGCATTAATTTGGTTGAATGAATATCCAATATAAAACCTTTATTGAACCAGTTTCTCTCAATCAACTGGTTTTTTTTATGCCCGTAATGTTGCCGTTGTCATAAGTTTCATCACTTTCAATGGGACCTCTTAGCTTCGCAAACCCAAGAGAACGCAAGGCTTTTAATATTCTTATGCCCCCAATAGAAAGCAGTTGAAAAGAGCCTTTATGTTAGATTGTTTCTAAATCGATATCTTTTGTTGAAACATCCTCGTAATTTCACTTACCGAACTATAATAGTTTGAATTATGATATAATTCAAACGAGGAATGGAGGAGAAATATATGAACGTTATACAATTAAAAGAAGATAAGTTTAGAGAAGCATTACGTTTATCAGAATATGCTTTTCAATATAAAGCAAATGAAGAATGGATAGAGCAGAAAATTGCAAGAATGAAGGAAAGCCATCAAATATACGGTATTATGGAAGGAGAAGAGTTAGCTGCAAAGTTGCACTTAATTCCTTTTCATATTTACATAGGAAAAGAAAAGTTTAAAATGGGCGGCGTTGCGGGGGTAGCGACGTATCCGGAATATAGAAGAAGTGGATATGTAAAAGAGTTACTTCAGCATTCACTGCAAACTATGAAAAGAGATGGATATAGTGTATCGATGTTACATCCATTTGCCGTTTCATTTTATCGTAAATATGGCTGGGAACTTTGTGCGAATCGAATCGTATGTCAGATGACAAAGAGCGATTTAATAATWAAAAAACAAGTGAATGGTACAGTGAAACGTTTTAGTAAAGATAATCATCCAGAAGAAGTAGAGAATCTATATGAAACATTTGCAGAACGATTTTCTGGTATGTTAGTTCGCGGACGTAAATGGTGGCTACAAGCGGTGTATCATGATTTAACACTGGCAGTTTACTATGATGAAAATAAAACGGCGGCTGGTTACATTTTATACAAAATAGAGAATTCTAAAATGAAAGTAGAAGAATTTGTCCCATTACATAATGAAGCAAGAATTGGTCTTTGGAACTTCATCTGCCAACATGATTCTATGATTAAAAATCTAGAAATGATATTAAGTGAGACAGAACCACTTCTTTACACATTACAAGAACCACGAGTAAAAGCAGAAGTAACGCCATATTTCATGGGAAGAATTGTAGATGTAGAACAGTTTTTCAAACAATATGAATGGAACTGGAACAACGAAGAGCGAGAAGTAATTTTACATATTACAGATTCATTTGCACCGTGGAATAACGTAACGGTTCAACTTAAAAATAATGAAATAACAATCGTTAAAGAAGAAACAGCAAAAGAAAATGGAATTCAAATCGATATTAATGCGTTATCTACTATTATGTTTGGTTACAAGCGACCGCTAGAATTAAATGAAATAGACCTAATAAGCGGTAGCGAAGAGGAGATACGTGCATTTGAGAATGTAGTGCCGGTGCGTRAGCCGTTTATTTATGATTTCTTTTAATTAATGTCATGTGCTATGTATGAGTAACAAAGTACTATAATGATAACCTTTATATTATAGTACTTTTCTATTAATAGAGTGAAATCATTATTTTAGGAGGAAAAATAGAATGACTAGGCAAGCTGTAGGTGCRGTCGTATTCCAACACAGTGAATTTTTATTGGTACATAAGGTGAAAATTAGCGACATAGATGGAGAATATGCTATGCCAAAGGGGGAATGGGATTTTCCTAAAGGTGGAGTGAAACATACAGATAATGATTTAGAGAGTGCTATGTTGAGAGAGCTTGAAGAAGAAACTGGTTCAAAAAAGTTTGAAATTATGAAACAATTTGAACATAAGATTTGCTTTGAGTTTCCTGAAGAACTCAAAGTGAAAACTGGATTTGAAAAGCAAGAAACTACTATGTTTTATGTAGAATATATAGGTGATAGAACAGATTTAGATCCAAAAGATAATGAAATAAGTCAGGTTCAATTCTTTAAGATACAAGATGTATTGAGAGTTTTAAGTCATGATGATACAAAGAATTTCTTTGAAGAGATAATTCAAAAAATGTATGAATAACCTAAATGAGAGTGTTAGTTAATAAATGCTACATTACTTAGTCACGCACTTGACTTTTAACCGATGTAATTTATAATWAAAAACGGAATGAATTTTCATTCCTRRAAATTGAGGTGRGAAAAATGGCTAAAAAYAAACAAGARGAYATTTTTGAWGCKGCTATACAATTATTCGCAGAGCGTGGTTACGATGGTACAACAATTCCAATGATTGCCGAAAAAGCAAATGTAGGCGCTGGTACTATCTATCGCTATTTTGAAAATAAAGAGGCGCTCGTTAACTCATTATTTTCAAAAAGTATGTTGCAACTATCTGAAATACTAAAAACTGATTTTCCTGTTGAAGCAAGTATTCGTGAACAGTTTAGTCATACGTATAACCGTTTATTTGAATTTGCGAGAAACAATGTGAATGCTTTTCTTTTTACAAATTCTCACTGTGATAGTTATTTTCTTGATGAACAGAGTAAGAAAATATTTGAAGATTTTATAGGCTTCTTTATGAATATTATAGAAGATGGAATCGCAAAAGGTTTTCTTCGTCCATTACCGCCAGTTGCTTTAATTATTATTGTATATCAACCGCTAGAAAAATTAACTAAAGTAATGGCGACAGGGCAATTAGAATACTCAAAAGAATTAGTAAAAGAATTGGAAGAAAGCTCGTGGAATGCTATTAGAATCATTTGATTCTATAGCTTTATAAGTATAGGAATGAACATTCATTCCTAAATAGATTTAAAAAATGAAAACAGGAGATGATATATTTGTACAACTAAAGGAATGAATATTCATTCCGGAAAGAACCATTTAATAGGGTTTTAAGAATAGTCTAATAGAATGATAGGAATGAACGTTCATTCCTAAATAATAATTTTAAAAGAGTGGGAATGAATATTCATTCTGTAACTAACATGAAACTCTAATAACAGGAGATGATTCAAATGAGCAAGCTAAAAAGTTGGAGAAGTTTATCTTTTCTATTATGGATAGTTATTACTATTGCAATGGTCGTAACAATGCCTAATATGGATCAGTTAGTGAAGGAAAAAGGGCAAATCACGATTCCTAATACAGAACAAAGCAGTATTGCTGACAAGATGATAAAGGAGATGGATAAAGAAGGGGCTCAAAAGTATGAAATTATAGCCGTTTTTAATAGTGGAGATAAAAACGCTTTAACGAAGGAACAAAAAGAGGAAATAACAAAAACAATCAACGCCCTACAAAATGAAAAAGAGCAATTGGGAATTAAGGAAGTAGTTTCACATTTAGATAATAAAGATCTTGAGAAACAATTAGTTTCTCAAGATAATACGACTATTTTAACGCAAATATCGGTAGACAAAAAATATGGTGAAATATCAAAAGTTGCAAATGTACTTCATAATAAAATTAAACCGAAAGGAGTTAAAACGTACTTAACAGGAAGTGATTTAATAGCGGGTGATTTTCTTACATCCTCTCAAGAGGGMGTGAAAAAGACAGAAGTTATTTCRATCATTTTCATTCTTGTAGTATTAATCATTGTATTCCGTTCACCAGTTGTTCCGATTGTTTCTCTTCTTACAGTTGGTGTATCATATTTAGTCTCAATGGGGATTATTTCTCATCTTGTAGATCAATTTAATTTTCCGTTTTCTAACTTTACGCAAGTATTTGTAGTTGTCGTCCTGTTTGGAGTGGGAACAGATTATAACATTTTATTATATACAAGATTTAAAGAAGAATTAAGTAAACAAGAAAATGCATTTTTGGCTACGAAAGAAACGTTTAAATCGGCAGGTAAAACCGTTTTATATAGCGGGATAGCAGTACTAATTGGCTTTGCATCTCTTGCTTTAGCGAGTTTTAAATTATATCAATCTACTTCAGCAGTAGCAATTGGTGTTGCAGTATTACTACTCGTATTAACTACTTTAAATCCATTTTTCATGGTGCTATTAGGAAAAGGAATGTTTTATCCAGTTAAAACATTTAAAGGACATGAGGATAGTCGTTTATGGGGATTCTTTGCGAAAAATTCAGTAGCAAGACCATTTATCGCTTTAATTATCGTATTCGTGATATCGATTCCATTCGTATTAAAATATTCTAACACGCTTAATTACAATGATTTATTTGAAGTGGATAATAAATATGAATCAAAAATGGGGATTAACGTAATAGAAGAGCATTTTCCGCCTGGTTTCTCTTCACCAAGTACGTTAGTCATTCAATCGGATAAAAAGTTAGATGAGGCGACTTCTTTACAAACTTTAGATGAACTTACTGATAAAATCTCGAAAGTTAAAGGAGTCTCAGAAGTATATTCACCGACGCGTCCAACTGGAGATAAGATTAAAGAATTATATATAAATAAACAAGCCGGAGAATTGAATACAGGCTTAGGAGATGCAAATGGTGGCATAAAAGAAATTAATGATGGATTAACTGATGCTAAAGATAAAATGGGTAGTAATGACTCAAATAGTCTCGCAAATGTTCAAAAGTTAATTGATGGAACGAACGAGGCGAAAAACGGTGTATCAGCATTAGGAACAGCTTTAAATCAATTATCGAATGGCATAAATGATGGAGCACAAGGAGCAAAACAAATAGAGGATGGTTTAGCCTCATTAAACCAGAATATTAATGTCCTTTCTAATGCAACTTCGCAGCTTCATGCTGGTTATGCTCAGTTAGAAAA
>NZ_JBFTMA010000132.1:0-11510 GCF_056396725.1 Bacillus sp. 05T31 | reverse complement strand
ATTTAATTGTTTGGTCATTCTTGCTTATGTCATTAATTATCGCAATTGTATTCATCTTGTTTACAGTCATCTTGATTCGTTATCGTGAAAAACCAGAGAATATGGACTATGAGCCACCTGATCAACATGGTAACACATTATTAGAAATCATTTGGACAATTATTCCTGTTATTATCGTTATCGCATTATCGATTCCAACAGTTAAAGCAACTTATGCTTCGGAAGAGGTTCCGCAAGAGTCCAAACATATTAAGCCAGTTGAAATTTATGTTACATCTGCAAACTGGAAATGGTTATTTAGTTATCCGGAGGAAAAAATTGAAACCGTTAACTATTTAAACATCCCAGCTGGTGTACCAATTCAATTTAAGCTGACTTCTGTAGGTCCAATGAATGCTTTCTGGGTACCAGAACTTGGTGGTATGAAGTATACAATGGATGGTATGATCATGGACTTATATTTACAAGCTGATAAGCCTGGTTCTTACCTAGGTCGTAGCTCGAACTTCTCTGGTGAAGGATTCACTCACATGGAGTTCGAAGTTGAAGCAAAAACAAAAGAAAAGTATGACAAGTGGGTAAAAGAAGTACAAGAAACTGCTCCTAAACTAACAGAAGATAAGTACAACGATATTGTTAAACCTGGTGTAGTKGGKCGTATGACATTCTCTAGTCACCACTTAAGTTATGTAGATCCAAARTCACTTGAATATTGTGATTACAACTACTACAAAAACAAAAAATAATAGCTATTATTCCAACAGATTGGAGTGAACACAGTGAAGCTTGATGAATTTTTTGTCACAGGTGACCCGATTATTTACGGAGCTGACGCATCTATCGTTCTTGTGACATTAGCGATTCTTTTCGTACTAACAAAGTACAAAAAATGGAGATGGCTTTGGGATGAATGGTTGACAACTGTTGACCATAAAAAAATAGGGACCATGTATATTATCTCTGCCGTTATAATGTTATTCCGTGGTGGTATGGATGGTTTAATGATTCGTGCCCAGTTAACATTCCCAGATACAACATATTTAAACGCTGAACACTATAATGGAATCTTTACAACACATGGTACAGTTATGATTCTTTTCATGGCAATGCCATTCGTTCTAGGATTAATGAACGTCGTTGTACCATTACAAATTGGTGCTCGTGACGTTGCATATCCGTTCTTAAATGCTTTAAGTTTCTGGTTATTCTTTATTGGAGCAATGTTATTCAACATCGCTTTCGTAATCGGTGGTTCTCCAGATGCTGGGTGGACTTCTTACTTCCCAATGGCGGGTACAGAGTTTACTCCTGGTGTAGGAAATAACTTCTACGCAATCGCTTTACAAATTTCAGGTCTTGGTACGTTAATGACAGGTATTAACTTCCTAGTTACTATTTTAAAAATGCGTACACCTGGCATGAAATTAATGAAAATGCCAATGTTTACATGGTCTATTTTAATTACATGTGTAATCATTATTTTCGCTTTCCCAGTATTAACAGTAGCTCTTGCATTAATGACATTTGACCGTCTATTTGATGCTCACTTCTTTACGATGGCGAGCGGCGGTATGCCAATGCTCTGGGCCAACTTGTTCTGGGTATGGGGACACCCTGAAGTATATATYGTTATTTTACCGGCATTCGGTATTTTCTCTGAAATCATTAGTACATTCTCACGTAAACGTCTATTCGGTTACAGTGCGATGGTATACTCAATGGTTGCAATTTCTTTACTAAGTTTCGTCGTATGGCTTCACCACTTCTTCACGATGGGTGCAGGTCCAGCGGTTAACTCTTTCTTCTCGATCTCGACAATGGCGATTTCGATTCCAACCGGTGTTAAGATCTTTAACTGGTTGTTTACGCTGTATAAAGGACGTATTCGTTTTACAGTTCCAATGCTTTGGTCATTGGCATTTATTCCAAACTTCGTAGTTGGTGGAGTTACAGGGGTTATGCTTGGAATGGCAGCAGCTGATTATCAATACCATAACAGCTACTTCCTAGTTGCTCATTTCCACTACGTATTAATCGCAGGTACAGTATTCGCTATGCTTGCTGGATTCACATTCTGGTATCCAAAAATGACAGGTCATATGCTAAATGAACGCCTTGGTAAATGGACATTCTGGATCTTTATGAGCGGATTTAACATCTGTTTCTTCCCAATGTACTTCCTAGGTTTAGATGGTATGACTCGTCGTATGTACACTTACTCTGAAAGCCTTGGATGGGGTTGGTTGAACCAAATCGCATCTGTCGGCGCAGTAATGATGGGTATCGGATTCGTAATTCTTTGTTACAACGTAATTTGGAGTGCACGTCACGGTGARCGTGACACAACTGGAGATCCATGGGAYGGCCGTACACTTGAATGGGCAACTCAATCTCCTGTACAACATTACAACTTCGCGAAACTTCCTGAAATTAAAGAAGCTGATGCTTTCTGGTACATGAAAAAACGYGGAGAAACAATTACACCAACAGCAGATGAATTAAAACCAATTCACATGCCAAGTAATTCTGGTGTGCCTATTATTGCGTCTKYATTCTTCGGTCTTGCAGGTTTTGCATTAGTATTTAGCTGGTTCTGGATTGCAGCAATCGGTGGTATTGGTATTTTAGGTTGCTTAATCTATCGTTCATTCGATTATGATGATGGCTACTACGTAAGCGTTGATGAAATTAAAGAAACAGAACATATAGCATGAGAGGTGAAATGACATGGCGGCTTTAGATAAAAGCTTACCTTTAGAATATCAATCTGAACAAAGCAGATTGAATATCCTAGGATTCTGGATTTTTCTTGGGGCTGAAATTATGCTGTTCGCAACACTTTTCGCCTCTTATCTAGTCCTTGCTGGTCGTACGGCGGATGGCCCAACACCAGCGCARYTGTTTGAAGTTAAAACACTTTTAATTCAAACACTGTTACTTTTAACAAGTAGCTTTACATGTGGKATCGCAATTCACGAAATGCGTAAGCACAATCAAAAAGCAATGCTAGGATGGTTCATCTTTACATTACTTTTAGGTGCAGGCTTCCTAYTCTTTGAAATTGAAGAATTTGTTATGTACGTCGGTGAAGGCGCAACAATTCAAACAAGTGCTTTCTTATCTGGATTCTTCGTTCTTCTTGGAACGCATGGTGCCCACGTAACAGGTGGTATCATTTGGGCAACTTGTGTTATTATCCAAATTTTAAAACGAGGTTTAACACCAGTTACAGCTCGTAAAGTATTTATTATCAGCTTATACTGGCATTTCCTTGATCTTGTTTGGGTCYTTATTTACACACTAGTTTACTTGAACGGGATGGTGGCGTAAATGGGTCAAAATAACAATCAAACAAATGCGCATAGCGGATTCCCATGGTCACACGTTTTCGGATTTATTTTATCGCTTGCACTAACGTTTCTAGCGTTATATGTTGCACTTTACACAGACTTGCCACTTTCAACGATATTAACAACTATTATCATAATGGCAGTTGCGCAAGCGTTATTACAATTAATTATGTTCATGCACTTAAAAGAAGGAGAAGGAAGCATTCAAATTCTTACAATGATATACAGTTTCTTCGTTGCAGCTGCAACAGTTGGTYTWACTGTATGGATCTTCTTCTCAATGTAATTTGCATAAAAAAAGACTGCTGRGATTCCTCAGCAGTCTTTTTTTATGCCCTCCCCCATTTCATCCACATTACGGAATTAACAACAGAATCATGAAAAATATACTTATTATGACAAATGTTAAGAAAACTCTTTCTTTATGAAATCGAAACCACATCCGTTGCTTTTCTTCCTATTATATGGCTAAATAGTTACTATATTTATTTGAAGGGAGAGAACGCAATGGAACATCATTCTTCTGTTCTATCACTTATGGTTGTCGTCGCAATCGCGTTTTTCGTTCCCCTTTTGTTACAGCGCTTTAAATTAAAAGCACTTCCTGTCGTTGTTGCAGAAATTATCGCAGGAATCTTTGTAGGTAAAAGTGGATTTAACATCATTGAGCCCGATATGTGGCTTCAAGTCTTATCAACACTAGGGTTTATCTTCCTAATGTTTTTAAGTGGTTTAGAAATTGACTTTTCGATCTTTAAACAAAAAGGGAAAAAGAATACGACAAACGAACCGAACACATTCCAAGCAGCAAGCATTATCTTCTTGTTTATTTTCATTTTATCTTATGCCCTATCATTACTATTCGTATGGCTAGGATTCGTAGACAATGCAATGTTCATGACTTTAATTATTTCAACTATTTCTTTAGGTGTTGTCGTACCAACATTGAAAGAAAATAACTTAGGAAAAACCGCAATCGGGCAAATCATTTTATTAGTCGCTGTTATTGCAGACTTAGTTACAATGATTTTACTCGCTGTATTCGTCGGATTAAATTCCGAAAGTGGCCAAAGCATGTGGCTTCTACTTCTTCTATTCGGTGCTGGTATTGTAATTTACTTTGTCGCAAGACGGTTTAAAAATATTCCATACCTAGAAAGCTTAAAAGCCGGTAGTGTACAAATTGATACACGAGCTGTTTTTGCACTCATCTTAATATTAGTTGGATTATCTGAATCTGTTGGGGCAGAAAATATTTTGGGAGCCTTTTTAGCAGGTGTACTCGTATCTTTATTATCACCAAATGAAGATATGGTTGAAAAACTTGATTCCATCGGATATGGCTTCTTCATTCCTATTTTCTTCGTAATGGTTGGTGTAAATCTAGAAGTATGGTCTATTTTTAACGAGCCTTCTAGTATGCTAATGATCCCAATTCTAATTGTGGGACTCTTTATTTCAAAACTGTTGCCATCACTCGTCTTACGAAAATGGTACCCACGCAATATCGTACTCGGAAGTGCTATTTTGTTAACATCAACACTTTCTTTAGTTATTGCGGCTGCACAAATCGGTGAAAAGCTAGGCATCATTAGCCCAAGTTTATCAGCATCTCTTATTTTAAGTGCAGTTATTACTTGTATTTTTGCACCTATATTATTTAAAAAGATGTTTCCAAAAGTGGAAACACCAAAACCGAAAGTATCTATTATTGGTGCAAGCAGAATTACCCTTCCGTTATCACTTGATTTAAAACGTGAAGATTATGACGTAACACTATATATGATACGTCAAAATAAAATAAATGATGAGGAAGCGAAATCTCATGACTTCCCTATTGTAAAATTAGATGAGATTACTATTCAATCTTTAATGGAGCAACAAGCTTTCGAAGCAGACCGTGTTGTTGTTGCGACAAGTGATGATGAACAAAACTTATTATTAGCAGAACACGCAAAAGAATTAGGTGTTGAACACGTCATCGCAAGTGTAGAAGATCCCCTTCTACAAGAAAAAGCGACTCAAGAACATATCGCTGTATTCTCGACTATTAACTCTACACGTATTTTATTACGTGCACTTATTGATAAACCGAGTCTCGTTCGCTTGATTACAACAGCAAATGAAACGGTGCGTGAGGTTGAACTACGAAGTAATAAATATAACGGCTTAGCACTTCGTCGCCTTCCGTTTCTAGGTGATGTACTTGTCATTCAAATTTACCGTGGTAATAAAGCATTAATACCACATGGTGATACGAAGTTACAGCATGGCGATACTTTACTTGTAACGGGTTCAAAAGAACATATTGATACAATGAAAAACATATTAGAATAGAAAATGCCCCTCACATAAATGAGGGGCATTTTTTTAATTTCATATGGTAAAATGTTACTATCACATATTATGGGGATGAATCACATTATGTCTATTTCAACTTTAGCTCTCTTATTATTAGCAGAAGTACTCGTCGCCATTATTCTCATCGGTATTAGCATTGAAATTTGTAGTTATGGATGGAAAAAATCGAATGGAATTAAGTACTTTTGTCTCTTAATTTCACTCCTTCTCGGAATAGCTAGCATACTAGGACTTCTCGTTGCACCCGCATATTTCTTCTTACAACTTATAGAAAAAGGCTTATAAGAAAGGGTGATATTATGATTACAGTGAAACATATTGATGCATCTGAAACATACTTATTACGTCAAAAGGTTTTGCGTCCCAATCAATCATTAGAAGATTGTAAATACGATTCAGATTACGAAACAGACGCCTTTCATTTAGGTGCATTTTTATATGATGAACTTGTTAGTATCGCCTCTTTCTCTAAAGAAATACATCCTGATTTACAAGCTGGTACCCACTATCGTCTACGAGGAATGGCAACATTACCTAATTTCCGAAACCAGCATGCTGGCAGCTCCTTAATCCGTAAAGCTGAACAAGTCCTCCAAGAACGCGAAGCAAATATTCTATGGTGTAATGCGCGAATTACCGTAGCGGATTATTACAAACGATTAGGCTTCCATGAGCATGGTGAAATCTTCGAGATTGATCCAATAGGACTACATAAAGTAATGTATAAAGAAATATAAGAAAAGCTTTCTGCATATCGCAGAAAGCTTTTCTTATATTTCATCTTCACTTTTTATTTTTTTCATATATATGTATATAAACAAACTAGGAATTAAAAAACAAGCAAACATAATAAGTCCCGTTATACTAATTTCCTTTATCGAAATGCCTGGTGTTACAATGATACAAATAGCTAACAGTCCAATAACAATCCCTACTGGAATTAATAATAGTTTCATGAAATAACTACGAGATACTCCCCCTGTATGCTCATACACTTCCACCGAATTTTTTAAGTTTAAAAAGTTAATAACTATTATCCCGCCCATAAATACCATTAATAAATCCGAAACACTTTCATACCCTGCCCCTTGCAAGACGTAACGGTAAAAAACAATGCCTAGTATGACGACATTTTGTAAGATGAAAGCCAATCTAATATGTTTTAATCCCTCAATCATTAAACGTTCATCTTTCACGATTTTCACCCTATCACTCCTTTTCCTCCCAAAACAAATCATTCAATGTTTTATCTACTGCATAACAAATTTTCAAACATAAATCTAAAGATGGATTGTATTTCCCCTTCTCAATTAAACTAATTGTTTGCCTTGTGACGCCTACTTTTTCTGCTAATTGTTGTTGTGTTAAATCTAACTGAACACGTGCGACTTTTATTTTACTTACAGCCATTCATGTTCCTCCTCTACCTTTATAGTAACATATATATTCCATTAAGTAATTTATATTTTACGTAATTGATTTGTTTTTTTCACTTTATTATACACAAAAAAGGAGCCTCTCATAAGAAGCCCCCTTTCCTATCTCTATACTATAAGAATAAATGACATCCAAATAAAATTGTAAATAAATATAGTAACGGATGTACTTCCATCCCTTTCCCCTTCACAATTTTTAATACTGGATACACTAAAAATCCAATTGCAATTCCATTTGCAATACTAGACGTTAACGGAATACCAACGAAAATTAAAAATGCTGGTAATGCATCTTCAAATTCATTCCAATTAATATCACGAATGCTTTGTGCCATTAAACTAMCTACAATAATTAATGAAGGAGCTGTAATAGCAGCTACACTTGATAAAGACGCGATAACAGGGCTGAAAAATGCCGTTATAATCGTTAGACCAACAACTACAATACCTGTTAATCCAGTTTTACCACCTGCAGCAATACCAGCTGACGATTCAATCGTTGCTGCTGTTGGGCTTGTTCCGAAGATAGAACCTGTCGTTCCGCCAATCGCATCTGCAATAAACGCTTTGCCAAAACGTTTCTCTGTATTATCTGTAATTAAACCAGCTTGTTTAATTAAACCGAGTAATGCACCTGTCGTATCAAATAAAAGTACAAGTAAAAATGAAAATACAACACCATATAATCCATACTGAATTACATCTGAAAAAGCATTGATTGGATTTGAAACGATAATACCCTCTGGTAAATGAGGCATCGCTACAATTTTATCCTCAAACTTCAGTTGCCCCGTAAAGAAGGCGATAATTCCTGTCACAATCATACTAATAAATAATGCACCACTCACACGTAATACCATTAATACTGCCGCTAAAATTAAACCAATTAAAGTTAAAATAACGGCTGGAGAATGAAAATCACCAATCGTAACTAAGTTAGATGGATGATCCACGATAATTCCAGATAGACGTAATCCAATAAAAGCAATAAATAGTCCAATTCCACCTGCAATTGCATGTTTTAAACTGTCAGGAATTGCGATAATTAGCTTTTGCCTAAATGAAGTGAAAGATAATAAAAGAAAAATGATACCTGTTACAAATACTGCCGAAAACGCAATGACATACGGCTATGTACCCTTCCTACACCTGAATTATTATCACACATTCTTTTCTTACTAGTATGTGAGAAAATATAATACTTAATCTTAACAATCAATAAAAAGAAGAGTCAATATATTCTCTAATAGTGAGAATTTTAAGTTTAAGTCTGACAAGTTCAGATATAGTACAGTTCATTTTGATTATTTTTGTAGCATAACAGATAGAAATGTTTTATAATTTGAAATAGTTAAATATTTAGGTAGCTCATTCTACAAGGGGGATTCTTCTTATGCAGCACACAAACAAATCTGGAACTTTAAATCGAGGTTTAAAAGAACGACATATTACTTTAATGTCACTCGGTTCGGCTATTGGCGTTGGGCTATTTTTAGGATCTGCTTCTGCTATTAAACTAGCTGGTCCTTCCATCTTACTAGGTTATATGATCGCTGGACTCGTTATTTTTTTCATTATGCGAGCGCTCGGAGAAATGGCAATTGAACAACCGGTTGCCGGCTCTTTTAGTAAATATGCTAATGATTATATCGGCCCACTTGCTGGCTATATTACTGGTTGGAACTACTGGTTCTTATGGGTTGTTACTTGTATGGCTGAAATTACGGCGGCTGGAATTTACATGCAGTACTGGTTCCCAGATATCCCGCGCTGGACTTGGGCACTACTCGCTCTATTATTAATGAGCGCTTTCAACTTCTTATCAGTAAAAGTATTTGGAGAACTTGAGTTTTGGTTTGCTCTCATTAAAATTGTCACAATTATCTGTATGRTAGTGATTGGCTTTGGTATTATTCTATTCGGATTTGGAAATGGCGGCGTTGCAACTGGTATTTCAAATCTTTGGGAACATGGGGGCTGGTTCCCAAATGGCTTCTCTGGATTATTGCTTTCCTTACAAATGGTATTATTCGCTTATTTAGGCGTTGAACTAATTGGTGTTACAGCTGGTGAAGCTCAAAACCCGAAGAAAACACTCGCAAAAGCTATCGATAACGTATTTTGGAGA
Source organism: Bacillus sp. 05T31 (assembly GCF_056396725.1). Taxonomy (NCBI): domain Bacteria; kingdom Bacillati; phylum Bacillota; class Bacilli; order Caryophanales; family Bacillaceae; genus Bacillus; species Bacillus sp. 05T31. Next base: position 2,235 of record NZ_JBFTMA010000132.1, on the reverse strand, counting down.
ATCCTAATCTTTTACGTCGGGGCATTATTCGTTATGATGGCAATTTATCCATGGAACGAACTTGGCGAGAAAGGAAGTCCATTCGTATTAACATTCCAACAAATCGGCATTGCAAAAGCAGCAGGTATTATTAACTTTGTTGTATTAACAGCTGCACTTTCTTCTTGTAACGGTGGTTTATTTAGTACAGGGCGTATGCTATTTACACTAGCACAACAAAAGAAAGCACCTGAACGATTTGGACGTTTAAATAAAAATGGCATTCCAAGTCAAGGTATTATAGCAACTGCGATTGTTTTACTCGTTGGCGTTATATTAAACTATCTCGTTCCTACAAAAGTGTTTACATGGCTAACTAGTATTTCAACTTTCGGGGCAATTTGGACTTGGGGTATAATATTAGTCGCTCAAATTAAATTCCGTAAAGGATTACCAACTGAGAAAAAAGACAAGCTAACGTATAAAATGCCTTTACATCCATTAAGCTCTTACTTCTCACTTGGCTTCCTCGCACTTGTACTAGGTATTATGGCGTATTCAGAAGATACACGAATTGCATTAATCATTGGCCCAATTTGGCTTATCGGCTTAGCTATCGTGTATTACATGAAAGGGTTTCATAAGATCGATGAAACACCTAATTCAAAAATTAGTTAAACCTATGGTCTCTTCCTAATTTACTAGGGAGAGATTTTTTCATTATTCACACAAATATTTCTCAATCGAATTAACGTTATCTTTACACTATTTAATATTTTCTATCTTTATTTTTACAGAAAAATAAATTACATTATTAAAGCACATATATTTATTATTAGGGGGATTCTTCTATGAAGAATAAAAAATGGATTCAATTTTCTTTAGCAACAGCAATTACAATCAGTTTAGGAAGCGCTTATGTTCCATCTACTTATGCCGAAAGCTCTGTAGATCCAGCTCCTGAAATTGCTGCAAAAATTGTAAATCAAAACAATGGGAAAAAAGTATTATTCGATAATACGCACGGTCAAACTGCCGGGACGGCTGATTGGGTTATTGATGGCGGTTTTTCTGATTTCGGAAACGGCATTGCCCAAAACGGATATCATGTAAAAGAACTTCGTAAATCAGCACCTATTACATACGAAGATTTAAAAAACTACAATGTGTTTATCGTTCCAGAAGCTAATATTCCTTACAAAAAATCTGAACAAGATGCAATGTTACAATACGTGAAAAATGGCGGCAGTATCTTCTTCATTGCCGATCATTATAATGCAGATCGTAATAAAAACCGTTGGGACTCTTCCGAAGTATTCAATGGATATAGACGCGGTGCTTGGGATAATCCAGCAAAAGGAATGTCAAACGAGGAAGCAAATTCACAAGCTATGCAAGGAGTCGAAAGCTCTGATTGGCTATCCAATAATTTCGGTATTCGCTTCCGCTATAACGCACTTGGTGATGTTTCAGCTAAAAATATTGTTTCACCTGAACAATCATTCGGAATTACAGAAGGTGTATCATCTGTAGCMATGCATGCCGGCTCTACTCTTGCGATTACAAATCCAAAACTAGCGAAAGGCCTTGTATATCTTCCAGAAAATCCATCAAAATGGAATAACGCTGTTGATAGCGGCGTTTATAACGGTGGTGGCGTTGCAGAGGGGCCTTATGCTGCTATTTCGAAAGTTGGTCTTGGAAAAGCTGCCTTTATTGGTGATTCTTCTCCTGTTGAAGATGCTACGCCAAAATATGTTCGCGAAGACTCAGGTCAAACAAAGAAAACTTATGATGGTTATAAAGAAGAAAACGATGCTGTTCTATTAGAAAACATCGTGAATTGGTTAGCGAAGCAAGAAACATTTACAAGCTTAGATCAAGTGAGTGGTTTACAGCTTGATGCCCCTACAGCTCTACAAACATTTGAACAACCAAGTTTATCAACAGAGCCACAACCAGAACCTTGGAGTGCACCAAGTCAAGGTTACCAGTGGTTCAATACAAATACTTTCAAAYCWGGTTCATACGGCTATAACGGYGCMGTGACAACGAGTGATTACGTAATTACGCACCCTAGCATTCTACCAAACAATGAAGTGTTCCAAATGACGATTCAAGTAAATAACTTATTACCAAATACAACGTACAATAATTATTCGTTAGGTATTTTCACAACTGGCGGAACACAAGTAGCAAAAGTTCAAAATACAAATGGTACTTGGCCATCTTCTTTCGGATATAGCAGTACATTCT
>NZ_JBFTMA010000131.1:0-8615 GCF_056396725.1 Bacillus sp. 05T31 | reverse complement strand
CCTGAGAACATACCTTTTAACATGATTCATTATATGATTGCAAATTTCATGTCCTTTATTTAAAACAGTTTTTACTAATTGTAATTATTTGCATCCACTTCATACCTCCATGCAATATTCTTTGGAACTTTTGGATACATTAAATATGCATAGCATTGTAGTTTACATATATTTCACTTTTGTATTTTTGGACCAAGTATTAGGAGGGTATTTATGATGAAAAGCTGTACAGCATTCCTTATTATTGATGTACAGATAGGTTCATTTGAAGAGAAAAAAGTCCTATATAATAGAACGGAATTATTAAAAGTTATTCAATTATTGATTTCTAAAGCCCGTTCTGCTTCAGCCCCTATTTTTTATATGAAGTTTAACGGGAAGTCCGGTTCCTTGCTTAGCCAAGGGACACCTGGATGGGAAATTCATAAATCAATTGCCCCAGCAACAGGAGATGTCGTTCTTGAAAAAAATCATCCGGATTCTTTTCATAAAACGAGTCTTCAACAAGAGCTGGAAATGAGAAATATAAACCGAGTTGTTATAGCAGGAATTCAATCTGAAATTTGCATAGATGCAACATGCCGGCGTGCATACAGCTTAGGATATGACGTTACTCTTGTAAAGAATGGACATAGTACATATAATTCTACAGTATTATCGGCGTCTCAAATCATTAAGCATCATAACGAGATAATAGGTCAATGGTTTGCTTGCGTAAAAAATTCCGAAAGTATAGAGTTTTAATTCCATTTCCATATTTGATAGTCTAYATATTTTTTACTATAGTCTCTTTCACTTTCAAAGAATTGCTTTCCAATGAACTGGTTCCTAGACTGCCTATTTCCACAATAAAAATAGAGCTGTCCATAAGTCAGTTTCACCAACTTATGGACAGCTCTTCTTCATTTCACCTTATTCTATCGATGAATCCAAACTGCACCTGCAGATTTGTCTTCAGCTTGACCTACTACTTCAAACTTCAATCCTAGTTTCGGCAACTTACGTCCTGCATCTGGAATAGCGCTGTTGATGTACTGCTTAGAATCATCAAATTTTGCAACGCCTGGTAATCCTTTATAGTCAAAGATACCGCGAGTTGGCGAATCTACTCTCCATGCTGGCGTTTGATCAAATGAGAATGCCGCATCGGCAATTTGATAACGCGTACTGCTCTTCACAGTCGGTTGTCCGTTTAATGTACCCACAATTGCCTCTGGATGAGAATCTACTACTCCTAAGAATCCTTCACCTGGATGAACGCCTACCCAGTTATCTGTAAAGCTTTGATCCGCATACCATACAACCATTCCTGTATTAAACACTGGGCCACGCGCATGTTGCAACGCCGTGTCAGAACCAGCGTAATTTCTCCACTCTACATAGTAGTTATGTTTTTTCTGTTCCAATCCGTTAGATACAGTAAATCCTTTTAATGTCATTGCTGGCTGGCCTTCTGCATCATCTGAGAAAACAACTTTTCCATCTACAGTTAATGCTGCATTATCTAATGCAAATCCTTTATAAGCTACTGCAATATCTGTTAAATACTCAAATTGCAGTTTTACTTTTTTCCCTTTGAATTGGCTTAAATCGTATGATTTATCAACCCACTTACCATCAGTTGTATCCGCGCCGCCTTTTACATCTTTTTCGCCCATTCTATCAATGCGTGTCTTCGTTCCATCTTCTGCAATCGCATATACGTCAAGGAAATCATACTTCGCTTCMAGTTCGTAGAATGCCTTATAATCRAACTTAGCATCCTTKGCATTTGTTAAGTCAAATACTGGTGTCTCAAGTGTTGTATGAATRTCATTTCCTTTTGTGCTGTAATAAAACTTCTTACCAAATGCYGAYTCGATATTTTTAATATCYTTGTCYGGCAAGTTAACACGAACGATTCCTGGTCGTTTTGATTTTGTAACACTTTGATCTAAATATGTTGCAACACCGACTCCYGTGCGAAGTTTATCATAATCTACCTCAACGATATTCGCCCAGTTGCCATTCATATTCTTTTGGAAAAACTCTTTATTTTGTGGTGAGAAACTTGTTGGCTCTGTTCCTGCAATTTTTCCAGCCCAGCTGCCGCCACTCATAATAGACCATGACTCAACAGGTTCACCTTGTCCTGAGTACTTCGTATCGTATTCATCTGGTAATCCTAAATCATGACCATACTCATGCGCAAACACACCAACTGCTCCATCTTCAGGCTCGATTGTATAATCGTATGCAGCCATCTTTCCGCCCCAATTCGAAACAGAAGATTTTGTGCCATCAATCGCATATGGTTTTGATCCAAGTTTTGAACGATGAGACCAAATCGCATCATCTTTCAATTTACCCCCGCCAGCTTCTTGACCAACGCCAGCATGTACAACCATTAAATGATCAATAATGCCATCTGGCTCGTTTTTATTTCCATCACCATTTTGATCGTATTGATCAAATTGGTCATAATCAGCTAAGTTAATTCCTTTTGCTACCGCTGCTTTTAATGCTTCTTTCACAAGATCACGCGGCCCTAAAGGACCTTTGTTATCATGGCCAGTACCCGCATCCGCACCATAATCCGAAGCTTTCCCTGGAACAGTAAGCCATTCCGTTACAGTTCCATCAACTGTGTAGCTGCCGCCAGATTGTTCTTCATAATATTGTTTAAATGTATTAATCTTCGATCCATCAAATAACGTAAATGGTTCATYACCAAATAACATTTTTTGATAATGTTCACGATTRAAGTCCTTAGAATACATGTATCCTGGCTCTTGATCAATATTGTTATGCTTAAAATCGCTAAATTCTACAAGTAAAACAAGTACTTTATCTTTTCGAACAGCACCGTTGTACTCTTCTTGCTTCGCTGGTGCAGTAGGTACTTTTCCATTTAATTTACTAGAATTCAATCCTGCACCTTGTCCAGCTACTGGCCCTACTGTTGGCTGCTGCGCCTGTTCATTTTCCTTCATTTTTGCATCTTTTACTTTTTTCATAAAATCAGAAGCTTCTTGCGTAAGACTATCTCCTGTCAAGATTTCTTTACCAGGGTTTTCCCCTTTCTTTTTCTCAACATATTTCTCGACAGCCTTTGACGTCTCAGCTTGTGATGCAGATTGATCAATTACGCCCCGTTGTTTTAGCGCTTCTGCCAAACGCTCCTCCGGTATTAAATGCTCATCTATTGGTAGAGATGATGGCGAATCAGCATACGCCGCATGACTTCCAAAAGCAAAACTACTACTTAGTACTGCCGCTGTTGCTAAAACTGATAATGGTTTTAACTTCTTATTCTTTTTCAATGCATTTCCTCCCCAGTGTCTGCGAATTATCGTTTTTTTTGCCGATAGAAACATAATATTCTCTTTATATAGAATATTCAATCTTTTTCAACAAATAAAATGTTGAGAAATATTTTTTTGTGCAGGGTGGGATACGTAGGATAAAAAAAATACAAAACTTCTACTAGTTTATGTTTTGTACATAACCATAAAGTGGGATCACTCGTTCTTTTGTTTTGATGCGATGGAGTAGCGCTAGAAATGGAAATAACAAACAGTCCAAGTTTCTCATTGCAACTTGGACTGTTTGTTATTTGAATGAATACTTTCCATATGGATTCTTATAAAATTTCGAATCAGTTTATGTAGATTCACTTTACAAAAAGGCTGTTATTTATTTCAAGTACAATAGTCATATTCGCTCGATTCACTTATTTTTTGCAATAAGTAAATGATCACCACCTAAGGAATCCGATTGAATTCTTTTTCTATTTATATTCTAATTACCTTTTGAATTATCAGAAAATTATTGAAAAAGTTTTTTTCTTTCAATATATCACTCTATCATACTTAATTTCTTGCTAGTATATACATACCAATATACAAATAAATATAGTAGAAAGCGGGGAGAATTATGGTAAGTCACCTAAAAACAAAAGATATGATCACACAACTTTTAAATAATTGGTATCAAGAGATACGTGCCCAGCACCTAAAAGAAGCAACACACTTAAAAGACGAAATTGATAAATACATAAATAGCATTAATGAAGATTCAAATTTACTATTCCATTACTCACTTCTTACTTTTCGCTTTAAAGTTCTGCTTGATCATTTAAGCATTACACCAACAAGCTTCCAGACAATTGATTCACTGAATATACCAAAAAATGAATCGTTGTCTTATTATTATCACTTTTTCAAAGGGATTCACGCCACACTAATTTCAAACAACAATGAAGCCTGGGAATACTACGAAAAAGCCGAAACGCTATTACAACATATTCATGACGATCTTGAAATAGCCGAGTTTAGCTATCGTTTTGCTAACTTCTATCTTCATACCTATCAACCTCTATTAGCAATTCAACATGTGACTAAAGCTAAAGAGATTTTCTCTAAACATAATGGTTATGAAAATAATGTTGCCGCTTGCGAGAACTTATACGGTTTAGCATGTATTGATATAAAACAATTCCCTGTAGCAGAAGAAAAATTTAATTCTGCAATAGATATTTTACGTAAAAATAATGAGGATTCCCTAATATTAAGAGTCCGCAGTAATTTAGGGTTTTTATATAGTAGCCAAAACTTATCCACTTTAGCAATCCGACACTTATCAGAAGTAACAACTAAAACTCCGGRGCATTTTAAAGCCCTTTTCCTTGAAGCTAGAGAACATTTCAAACTCGGTGAAGTTAATCAATCGGCCGAGTTGATCGAACGAGGRTTGGCGATYTGTGAGCAATTAGACAAYAAAGAATACCTATATCATTTCAAAATTTTAGATTGTATGAATAAAGGTGTTCCAGCTRCTATTCTCGAAGAATTATCTTGGGAAGCTATCTCATTTTTYGATAAGCAAMAACTATTTAATTACACACAAGAATACACTGAAAAATTAGCAATCAAGTTTTACGAAGAAAGTAACGACTTAAAAGCTAGTAAATACTTTTATATTAGTCATCAAGCTAAAGAAAAAACTTTCGAAAAAGGAGCGTTAAAATAATGAAAAAACTTTTTGGAACGATTTTAGGCTTAGCACTTTCAGCTGCTTTATCTATAGGGTTAGCATTCCCTTCACAATCAGATTCTAAAGAACAGGTTAATTCGACTAAATCTAGTACAATTATGTACATGCAATCCAGCCACGGTGACTCCTGGTAATATAAAGAGATTCTATATCATGAATTACGAAAAGGGCACTCCCTCAATGGAGTGCCCTTTCTTAAACATCATATAGCAGACTACTTATTAACTTCAGCCCATTTAACCTTGAACTCCGCACCGAAATCATTTGCTTCTAAGCCACATTAATATACCATTTCACTAAATTAGAAGAACCCCTCCACCTTAAGGTAGAGGGGTTCTTCTAATTTCTATCTCAAACTACCCGCAATCTCCGTAAAGATAACCCCAACCTGCATCAGGGTATCCTAAACTTTTCCCAGCAACTACAGCTCCTCTAACGAACGATCTTTCACCGATAAAATGTGCTATCTCTTCTTTTTTCTTATATTTGCACCAGAACCTTATTTTTTAATCAACATTATTTAACTGACTCTACTTGTTTCTCTAATTCTATTCCAAGGAATGTAGCAAGCTCAAGCATACCAAATTGATTCGCTACAGACTCTGCGTCAGAATTATAGTTTGTATTTGTATTAATATCATACGTATAAATTGTTCCATCCGCACTACGAATAAATTCAATACCAGCAACGGTAATTTCATTTTCTTTCAAAAATTCTTTGTATTGTTCAATAATTGGCTCTTGGAAGTCCGATATAATTTCAAATTTTGTTGACGACTCTTTCTTACTCTCTTCTCCTACTGGGCAAAAAGCATCGTGAATAGAGCACGCATCTGCCGGACAAAGCTCAAATCCTTCTGATGTATCTACTTTAACTGCATATACAAACTGACCGCCTACAAACTCATAACGTGTAATATATGGTTCTGGCGCTTCAATATACTGCTGGATTAAAGTAATTCCATCAATAGGCTCTTCAAACGTCGGACCATCCAAATATTGTTCTAAAGCATCAATGGAATGAAAAAGTTGAACACCAAGGCCTTTACCTGCACGGTTATGCTTTGTAATAAACGGTACCTCCCCTAACTCCCTTGCTGCTTTTACTATATGATCACGGCCAACAGCACCAATTGTTTTCGGCACTTGTATCCCAAATTTTCTTAATGCTACATATTGATTCAATTTACTTACTTCAAGATGCAATGCTCGAGATCCATTAAATACTGTTCGCCCGTATCCCTCTAACCAAGCAAGAACTCCTTCAGTCAACTCAGGTGCATATCGATGCCCTCTCGTATGTGAAGAAGCACTCATGCGGCTATAAAAAACACCTTGGGGAGGTTCTTGTTCTAATGAAAGTGTTCCCTCATTTAAAAGCCATTCCTCATACGGTAACTCCAGCTCTTCCAGCCTTTTCACCAAATGATCCGTCCATTCCTTATTTTCATGTAATATGTAAATTTTACTCATTTGTAATCAATTCCTTTCTTTTTGCTTCAACTAATGGCATCACTTTTTCAGAAAATCGTTTCATCTCTTCAAGCTGTGGCGAAAATTGTAAAAGTAATAACGTAACATCCACTTTTTCAAAAGCAAGTATCCTTTCTGCAATTTGTTCTGGTGTTCCGATTAAATTAGGACGTAACCCGCGATTAGATACGGAATAATCATCGAGCTTCACTTGCTGTTCCAAATGCGATTTACTAATAAARTCTTGGTAACCCGCGTAACCTAAAGCATCGTCTTTCACATCCGTTATGCGTCTCCATTCTTCTAATGCCTCTTCTTCTGTATCACGACAAATGACGTAAGCCGCGAGCCCGAATGAATGCAATGGCTCCTCTGTGACTTTTTTTCTACGATTCTTCATATCTTCTATTTTCACAAATACTTCTTCCACTGTTCCGCCATGCATTACATATGCATCCGCGTGATTTACAATTACTTCTTTTCCTCGCTCACTCTCACCACCTGCATAGATCTTAATGCCTTGTTTCTGCACAGGTTTTGGACTTAAATGTGTATTATGAAGCTCATAAAAGTTCCCTTTATAAGAAAACTCTTCTTCTTTCCAAAGCTCTTTCAAAACTGTTACAAATTCCTCTGTGCGATCATACCGTTCATCATGTGCGGTAAATACCCCGCCGTACTGCCTCGCTTCTTCTTCCCACCATGCTGAAACTACATTCAATGTAAAACGACCATTACTTAATTGATCTATATTTGCTGCCATTTTCGCTGTAACTGCTGGATTGTGAAAACCAGGTCTTACAGCTGTCATAATCTCTAATCTATCCGTTACCGCAGCAAGTGCTGCCGCAGTTGTCCATGCTTCCAAACTTGGTGCTGAAACACCTTTTATATCATTTAAGTTTAATTCCGCAATATGTGTTGTTGAAAAACCTAATTGTTCTGCCGCTTGCGCTGTTTGTTTTGCATACTCAAACGTAGGTGGCATAGATTCATCATCTACATTTCGAAGCCATCCCCCAAAAATCGGTAACCAAAAACCATACTCCACTACATATTCCCCCTTTATCTTTTAGCCATAAAAAAAGCTACTCTTATCGAAATAAGAGTAGCCTTCTTGACTAAGTGAACCGCTCTTATCTTTCAGGTGTTTTTTTCACCTGCAGGATTTGGCACCTTTCGTCTAAAACGAGGTTGCCGAAGTTTCATAGGGCCCGTCCCTCCACTTCTCAACATAAGAATTGTTTGATTTTCATTTATTATAATCATCAGAATAATAAAAATCAATAATTTAATACTTATTTTTCCGATACACATTAAATGATATATGAAAAATCATATTGTTATAGAGATTTATAGGGGTATTATGTTGTTTTACTTGCGGATATATAAAGGGGTATGTTGTATCATTTTGAAAACATCATTTATAACTAAGTTTCTTTACTCTATAAGTGCTACTTCATTAAGAAAAAATTCATTCCCATGTAAAGTTTCTTTTGGAATCGTTGACACTAAATTTCATGTTAAATGCAAATAAACAAGGAACCTATTAGTCGATTCCTTGTTTATTTAGCTAAAGCAGACTTCTTTGGAGAACCCAAATAAAAGTTAAATCAACTCCTATTTAACATTTTCCTTCAGATATATGACAGTAAAGAATACATCATCACGGCATCAGCAAGCAAAAGTGTATTCTGCATTTCTGAAAACAGTAGATGGCAGATTGTGACCTGCTGAATCTGCTAAGAAAGAATATACAAGAACATCCTTAACATCATCTTTATTTCCACTAATGATGACATCAAGAAAATCTTCTATTTCGAATTCTGGCGTAAACAACACAATCTTAGTTGTTCTGTTTGGTTCTAAAGAAACAAAAGTACGAGAGATTTCAACTAATTCATTTTGAGTTGGGAAAAAAGTGTTTCGACTTCTCTTAACAGTTACCGTTACATTACTAGTATGGCAGCGTGAATCATTGTTTAACATAATGTTGAGAGCAGTTGGAATAATCCCATTTTCAGAAACTGGAACTCGAAACACTCCAGTAGATTTATGAGCCATATAATCACATCCTTTCAAAATAAAATATATTTACAATATATTAG
>NZ_JBFTMA010000130.1:0-9322 GCF_056396725.1 Bacillus sp. 05T31 | reverse complement strand
CCTTTAATATAGGATTTATGATTTTACTTAATAAACGAAACCCTCTAAATATAGATTGAACAACCTTCAAACTATCTCCCTCCCTTAAATTAAGCTAATTATACCAAATTCTTTTAATACAAATTGAAATAATGTAAACGTACTAAAAAATTTGAAACTAAGGAAGAACTAATAAAATTCGTGAATGATGAAATYGTGAATACTTCAGAGGCATTGGAAATTTTAGAATGCTCGAGGCAGAATTTAAATAAGCTGGTTAAGTCAGGGACATTATTATTGGGTTAATTTAATTTTACAATTGTTAGCTGTTATTCTGTTTACATTCATACAGGTGGGGCTTGCGTTTTTATTATCTCCCCAAATAACTATATTTGTTTTGGTCTTTGGCTTATTATTCTTAGTAGCTTCTCGTGTTTTTATAAAAAAAGCACGAATACTAGGCGGTAAGACCTCGAAATTAGCACAAGACTATCTTTCTGGTATAACAGATCATTTTAATGGAATTAAAGATATAAAGAGTAATACTTTGGAAGCATCACGTTTAGATTGGTTACAATCTATAACAGAAAAGATGAGTAATGAACAAATGGAGTATATGAGAATAAGGTCGAACTCTCAATTGTTTTATAAAGTTTCAATGGCTATTTTAATTACATTTTTTATATTATTATCAGTAAGTATATTTAAAGCTCAACCCACCCAATTACTATTAATCATACTCATCTTTTCGAGACTATGGCCACGATTTATGACAATTCAGTCAAATTTAGAACAGCTTGCTGCAAGCATTCCTGCTTTTAAGTCATTATGGGAATTACAAGGGGAATGTAATGAAGCAATTGAAATGCAGGATATACATCAGCAAAAACATATAAAGCCGATTTGTATAGAGCAGGGTATTGAATGTAAGGGTATTTATTTTCGATATAATAAGAAGGAGCATTTGTATGCACTTCAAAATATTAATGTGAAAATACCAATCAATAGTATGACGGCTATTGTGGGACATTCGGGAGCTGGGAAGAGTACATTAATCGATGTTTTAATGGGATTGATTCAGCCAGAGAAAGGTCAAGTATTAATAGATGGAACTCCTCTTACAAGTGAAAATTTATTGTCATTGAGACGGGCTATTAGTTATGTGCCACAAGATCCTTTCTTATTTAATGCAAGCATAAGAGAAAATTTATTGATGATTGAGCCGAATGCGAGTGAAGAACAAATTTGGACTGCATTAGATTTTGCAGCGGCAGCTGAATTTGTACGAATACTTCCAAAAGGGCTTGATACTCTAATTGGAGATCGTGGAGTGAGACTTTCAGGTGGTGAACGTCAACGACTTGTACTAGCTCGAGCTATTTTAAGACAACCATCCATTTTAGTATTAGATGAAGCTACGAGTGCATTAGATACTGAAAATGAGGTAAAGATCCAATCAGCAATAGAAAGATTGAAAGGAACGATGACTATTGTTGTTATTGCGCATCGGTTATCTACGATCCGCAATGCAGATCAAGTTATTGTTTTAGGAAAAGGTGAAATTGTTCAAAAAGGTGAATTTAATCAATTGGCTAAAGAGAGAAAAGGTGTATTCCGAAATTTATTAGGGTCACAAATGGAAGTGGGTTCATAGAGGAGAAAGATTGAATGAAATCTTGTATTATTGTAATTCGAGTTGAATGATAGCCCGGATAATGGTCAGTTATAACAGATCTTATTCGGGCTTTTATACTTGTGTTTTGTAAATTTCGGGAATAAATATAATTCAGTACCTTGCAATAAATAGTACTGAGTGGTATATTATGGATAAATCAGGTACCGTGTATTGAACAGTACTAAAATGAGAAAGGGGGATTGTCCTTGAACGTTCAGTTTAAAAAAGGGGTGTTAGAACTRTGTGTWTTGGYACTWGTRAAACGTAARGATWGTTAYGGWTATGAACTTGTTCAGCAAATYTCTAATAAATTTTTAATATCGGAAGGTTCTGTATATCCGTTATTACGTCGTTTAACGAAAGAGGGATATTTTCAAACGTATTTAAAAGARTCSACGGAAGGACCGCCCCGTAAATATTATCAACTAACAGAGCAAGGAGAGAGGCAACTTACTTTATTAGTAACAGAGTGGCGTGATTTTGCTAAAGGTGTTCAAGAAATTATTGAAGGGGTGGAATGGGATGAGTAAAGAACGGTTTCTTAAAGAATTATCAAGTCATCTTAGAAAGTTACCAGAAGAAGAGCGACAAGATATTTTATTTGATTATGAAGAGCACTTTCAGTTTGGGATGGAAGAGGGGAAAACTGAATCAGAAATAATAAAGGGACTTGGCTCTCCGAAAGTAATTGCGAAAGACTTGCTTGCTTTGTATCGCTTTGATGAGATGAAAAAGGATCCATCGACTTCGAATATAACAAGAGCTGTCATGGCAGCGGTTGGACTTAGTTTGTTTAATTTCATTATTGTGTTAGGCCCATTAATTGCAATTATMGSTTTTATATTTTCYTTTTGGGTCGGTGGGATTGCTAGTGTAGTGACGCCATTTTTCGTTATTGTAAAAGTATTTATGGGCACTTTTATATGGTTGGATCTTTTCGTTAGTATAACGTTTGTCGGAGTAGGTTTGTTGTTATGTATTGTAGCTTATTATAGTACGAAGTGGTTTAAAAGATTATGTGTACGCTATGTAGTCTGGAACTTCAAAATGATAAAAGGGGAGTAGATGATGAAAAAGATATTATTAGTAGCTATCGCTTGTATCATTATTGGAGTAATAGGGATTTCACAAACATATGAAAAAGCAGTACAAACTGCAGAAAAAGGAGATAAAGAGGACGTAATTAAAAACGAAACGCTAAAAAATGTAGAGGTTAAGTTAGATGCTGGAGATATTGTTGTCCAAAAATCTCCTGATTCCTCTTTTTATGTAAAGCAAACAGGAGACGTAAGTAAACAGGAGATTCGTATTACTGAAGACGGTGATACATTAAAAATCATAGGGGAAATAGAAAAAGGTGTTTCATTTGATTTTTCATTTTACAATTTCGGATTTCAAACGCCTACATTGACTATATTAGTACCTGAACGTTCTTATCAAAAGATAAAAGTAAATTCATCCGCTGGACAAATAGAAATAAGTAATGTGAAAAGTGACCGCGTAAGTGTTGAAACACTCGCCGGAGAAGTGGATTTGAAACATGTAACAGCAAAGAGTGTGGAGGSKTCKACAAAAGCTGGTGAGGTGAATTTTAAAAAAGTAAYAGGGAAAGCAACAGCAAAAACGGCTAGTGGGGATATAGATATTATTGATCATGATTCTAAATATGATTTAGAGGTAAGTTCAACTGCTGGAGATGTAGATATTACTTTATTGGAAAAACCACAAGATGCAGTTATAACTGGGCAAACTGCTGCTGGAGACGTGACAATTTTTAATGAAGACAATAAAAATATAACGATTGGTAATGGTAGTAAAAAGATTAGCGGTAAAACCGCTGCTGGAGATGTTACTATTGAAACGCGTTAATAATTAATGAAACGCATTCTTTTGAATGAACGGAAATCTATCAAAATATAAAAAGAAGATAATTCCCTATATAAATAAGGGAATTATCTTCTTTTTATTATTTTTAATGTAAATCACGATATACGCCAATTACTTTTCCAATAACTGACACTTGTTTTAAAATAATAGGTTCTAGTGAAGAGTTTTCCGGTTGTAGACGGAAATGATCTTTTTCTTTATAGAAACGTTTAACAGTTGCTTCGTTATCTTCTGTTAAAGCAACTACAATTTCACCGTTGTATGCAGACTGTTGTTGGCGAACAACAACTAAATCACCATCAAAGATACCGGCTTCAATCATGCTATCTCCAGAAATGCGTAACATAAACACTTGATCTGCTCCAGCAACGATACTAGCTGGAAGTGGGAAGTGATCTTCTACACTTTCGACTGCTGTAATCGGTAAACYGGCAGTAACTTTTCCGATGATTGGAACTTGAATAACAGATTGTGTTTCCGTTCGGTTGTCACCTAAAATTTCAATTGCGCGTGGTTTTGTTGGATCGCGTCGAATATATCCCTTTTCTTCTAGTCGTGATAAATGTCCGTGCACTGTAGAACTAGAAGCAAGGCCGACTGCTTGACCGATTTCACGTACGGAAGGTGGATATCCTTTTTCTTGTACTTTTAGCTTAATAAAGTCGAGAATGTCTTGCTGGCGTTTCGTTAACTTTTCCATGTTTTCTAACACCTCGTTTTCTTTCATTTTTCTTATTATTAAGTATAACATGCGAAAAAACATTCTACAAACATAAGTTCGAACGAAAGGCAAATTTATGATACACTATAAGGAAAATATAGTGAGAAAGAAGGGTTCAAAATGAATGCAATTATTTATGCACGTGTGAGCACAACAAAAGAAGAACAGGAAACATCATTATTGCGTCAAAAAGATGAATTATTGCATTTAGCTGAGCGCTATCAAATGGATGTTACAAAGGTAATTGAGGAGCAGGCTAGCGGTTATACAATTGAACGTGATGGCATATTAGAAGTGCTAGATACAATTCGAGATGAACAAGTTGATGTACTACTTATACAAGATGAAACGCGTCTTGGTAGAGGAAATGCAAAGATTGCATTAATGCATTGTTTACATAAAGAGGGGATAAAAGTTTATACGCATACGCATAGTGGTGAATTACAGCTTTCAGATTCTGATTCGATGGTGCTAAATATAATTGGGATCGTTGAAGAGTATCAAAGAAAGATCCACAATTTAAAAATTAAACGTGGCATGCAAAGAGCAGTGGAGAAAGGATTTCGTCCAGAAAATAATTTGAAAAATCGTCATTTAAGCGTAGGACGTGAGAAAAAAGAAGTGCCAATTGAGGAAATTGTACGTTTGCGCCGGAATGAATTAACTTTTGAAGAAATTGCAGCAACACTTCGTGGTTTTGGTCATGATGTTTCAAAAGCAACTGTACATCGAAGGTATGTAGAATATACAAAGCAATTGCTTGATAAAGAGGAATAACTATTGTATGATAATAATCAGTTTTGAGTAGAAGGGGGATTCGAGATGCCAAGTCAAGAACTCATTGAACGCATTAACTTCTTAGCGAAAAAAGCAAAAGCTGAAGGCTTAACTGAAGAAGAACAACGTGAGCGCCAATCGCTTCGTGAACAATATTTAAAAGGATTTCGTCAAAATATGTTAAACGAATTAAAAGGAATTAAAGTCGTTAACGAAGAAGGCACGGACGTTACACCGGCGAAATTAAAAGCTTTAAAAAAGCAGGATAATGCAAAATTAAATTAAAAGATGGGCATAGCCCATCTTTTTTTATTTGTTAAAATTGTTATTTAATAACTTTCCAGTTTTCATTTTTTGTTGCTTCTATCCTTTTATGCTTTAATATATAGTTAGCGATAAGTTCAGACATATCTGTTGGTATGTCTTTTACTACTGGTTTATTTTGAAACATAAAGAAGTTCCCGCCACCGCTTGCACGATAATTATTCATAACAACGTCATATTCTTCATTCATATTAAGAGGAGCGCCTTTATACTGCAAAGACTCTACTCTCTCTCCAATTGGTTTTGAAATGTTTAATACATACGAAATCCCTTCCCACATATCGTAATTAWAGTGTTGTGGTTTTGGYTCTATATAGGTAGGGTTTACGATGATGGTTCCATCTGCTTTTAATGTGAAATAAGAAGCAGAGAGTTCGAGAGCATCTTTTATATCCGCTCCGGTTATTCTAATTACTTTTAATGTATTTGGATAAATATAATTAGAAACGATGTCACGCATTGTTACATGTTTCGGGAAACCTGGAGATGTATTATGAAACAAACTTGTACAAGAAATTGAAACATTAGCTATATCCATCTGTATTTTATTTATGAATTCAATAAAAGGATGATCTTGCAAACGTGTTTGCATAGCATCGGAAATTTGCATATCCCCATAAATTATTCCAATAGGTTTATCAAGCCAATTTTGTGTTTTCTCTTCATAATTGGCAACCAAGGAAAGAACATCTTGGTCTGCCGCAATTCCTTGTACTGGCAATAACTCTGAATAACTCTCTTTTTTCACCCATTTTTGTTCTGCTTTTTCGAATGTTACTGTTACTTTTCCAACTGAGTGTCCATTGCATCCGGTCTGTAAAATTGTTACACCATTAATCACGGTGTGAGCGATTTCTCGGTGTTGGTGGCCTGTTAGTAAAATATCTATGCCTTCAATTTCATGGCACATTGCATATCCTTGGTTTTCACCTGTTAAAACTTCAGTCGGTACTCCGGTTTGTAAATCACGTTCAAATCYCCCGTGATAGGCTACGACTAGTAAATCTGGTTTTTCATGTTTACGGATGTAAGAAACCCATTTTTTTGTTGTTTCAAATGCATCTTCAAATTGTAAATCTTTAATATGATGTGCTTGTTCCCAATGGGGGATGTAATGCGTTGTCACCCCTAAAATAGCAATTTTTATATTTGATTCAATATGTTTTATTATATATGGTTTCCCGAAATAAGGTTCTTTTCTGTTTTTATCTAAAATGTTTGCTGATAGATAAGGGGAATTTGCAGTAGTCACAGCATTATTTAATATATCCATTCCGTAATTAAATTCATGATTTCCGATAATTGCAATGTCATACTCTAAGTAGTTGGCTAATAAGGACATTGGGTTTTCCATATCTTTTTCGTATGTAGCGTAATGATAAGTAAATGGTGTTCCTTGAATGAAGTCCCCGTTATCAATCAGAAGAACGTTTGCATTTTGAGAACGTTCTTTTTTTATGAGAGTRGAAATTTTAGCTAAACCAATTTCTGCTTTGGAGTTATCTTGGTAGTGAATTGGATACACAGTACCATGTACATCGCTTGTTAATAAAATATTTAAAGTTACAATTTGATTTTGATTCAACGCCATTCACCTTTTCTATAGTTATCTTTCAATTAATCATATCAAATATATGAAAAGAATTTTAATGTGAATGTATAGAATGTGTAAAGATTCTGTAAATAAGCAATTRTTTGTAAAAATATGTGATATATTTCTTCATGTTTATGGAAGGTTATTTTATAACAACGAAAAATGGAGGCATTAACATGTTGAAAAAAGTTTTTGCAATGAGCACAACAGTTGTACTAGCAGCGGGATTATTAAGTGGGTGTGGAACGAAGGAATCAAGTGCAAGTAAAAATGAAGATACGAAAAAAGGTTATGTACCGAAGACGCTAAATGTTCAATTTGTTCCTTCTCAAAATGCAGATACGTTAGAGGCGAAGGCAAAACCATTGGAAAAGCTATTAAGTGATAAATTAAACATTCCGGTAAAAGTTAGTATTTCAACGAATTACAATACAATTGTAGAAGCGATGGCATCTAAGCAAGTAGATGTAGGATTTTTACCYCCAACAGCGTATGTGTTAGCGCATGAGAAAAAGGCTGCAAACGTAATTTTACAGGCGCAACGTTTTGGGGTAGATGATGAAACTGGAGCTCCCACAAAGGATTTAGTAGATGTTTATAAATCAGAGTTTGTTGTTAAGAAAGATTCTAATATTAATAGTGTAAAAGATTTAAAAGGTAAAAAAATTGGCTATCAAGATGTAACATCATCAGCGGGTTATGTATGGCCTGCGGCTGTATTGTTAAAAGAGGGAATCGATCCGTTAAAGGATGTGAAACCTGTTACATTAAAAGGTCATGATCAGTCACTTATTGCTCTTTTAAATGGTGATGTAGATGCAGCTGTTGTATTCCAAGATGCTCGCAATATTGTAAAAAAAGATTATCCGAATATATTCGATCAAACGAAAATAGTAAAATTTACGGAGAAAATTCCAAACGATACGATTTCTGTACGTTCTGATTTAGATGCAGAGTGGAGCAAGAAATTACAGGATGCTTTCATTGAAATAGGAAAGAATGAGGAAGGGCACAAAATCATTAAAGAGGTATACTCACATGAAGGATACGTTAAATCTGATGATAGTAAATTTGATATCGTTCGTGAATATGGAAAGAAAGTGAAAACGCAATAATACATATGGAAATGGCGACTAACTGGAAAGTGTGTGATTTCAGTTAGTTTGCCGTTTTTCAGTTATTGATAATACATAGAAGGTAGGTAAGATGTGTGATAGAGTTTCGAAATGTTTCCAAAGTGTATCCGAATGGTACAAAAGGATTGAATAATATAAACTTGAAGGGGACAACAGCAACGTGTATCAATTGCTAGAGCATTGGCACAAGAAGCGAAAATCATATTGGCAGATGAGCCTGTTGCTTCGTTAGATCCTCTGACAACAAAGCAAGTAATGGATGATTTGAAGAAAATTAATGAAGATTTTGGAATTACGACAATTGTAAACTTACATTCTATTGATTTAGCGAGGCAATATGCTACTCGTATTATTGGATTACATGCTGGTGAAATTGTTTTTGATGGATTAGTAGAAGAGGCAACGGATGAAAAATTCGCTGAAATTTATGGGGACGTAGCTCAGAAAAGCGCATTATTAGAGGTGGCAGCTAAATGAATGAAGTGACGATATATTCGAAATCGATACCGAAGCCGCCGAGTAAATTGAAACATATGTTAACGGTTATTTTAGTTATTTTACTGTTGTGGGGTAGTAGTGTACAGGTCGACGCATCATTTTCAAAACTAGTAGTTGGTTTTCCGAATATGATGGATTTATTGAAGGAAATGGTGCCACCAGATTGGAGTTATTTTCAAATTATTACAACAGCAATGTTAGATACAATACGTATGGCGATTATTGGAACRACTTTAGGGGCGATTTTAGCCATTCCACTTGCACTATTTGCGGCAAGTAAYGTATTTACTAGTGTATTTTTGTACAGTCCAGCTCGATTGATTTTAAATTTTATACGAACAATACCAGATTTATTATTAGCGGCTATTTTTGTAGCGATTTTTGGAATAGGACCACTTCCAGGTATTTTGGCTCTTACTTGTTTCTCCGTTGGACTCGTAGCGAAATTATTGTATGAGTCAATTGAATCAATTGATCCAGGTCCATTAGAAGCRATGACAGCTGTAGGAGCGAATAAGGTGCAATGGATAGTTTATGGGGTCATTCCGCAAGTGAAAGCGCACTTCGTCTCCTATGTACTTTATACATTTGAGGTGAATGTACGTGCAGCAGCTGTTCTAGGTTTAGTAGGAGCAGGTGGGATTGGATTATATTATGATCGTACACTTGGATTTTTACAATATCAACAAACTGCTTCTATTATTATTTATACCCTTGTTGTTGTATTGCTA
>NZ_JBFTMA010000129.1:0-8702 GCF_056396725.1 Bacillus sp. 05T31 | reverse complement strand
GTGTTATTGATGCAGGTAGATATATTTCAGTAGGAACATTAAGTGCAACTTCTTTATTCGGAGCAATTGTTACAGCATTAATTGCAGTAGAAATTTATCACTTTATGATTAAGCATAATATTTCGATTAAATTACCAGATAGTGTACCACCAGCAGTTGCAAACTCGTTTGCAGCATTAATTCCAACTTTAGTAGTTATTCTTTTATTCTGGGGTATTCGTTACGGTTTGAAATTTGATGTAAACACAACAATCACATATTTAATCGCACCATTAAAATCAGTATTAGTAGGAAATAATTTATTCGGCGGTTTATTAACAGTATTCTTAATCGTGTTCTTCTGGTCGTTCGGTATACATGGCCCAGCGATTTTAGGACCAATCATCCGTCCGATGTGGGATTCAGCAATTCTTGAAAATATGGAAGTATTCACGGCTACAGGAAATGCACATCAGTTACCAAACTTATTTACAGAGCAATTTATTCAATGGTTCGTATGGATCGGTGGATCAGGCTCAACGTTAGCTTTAGTAATTATGTTTATGTTCTCTAAATCTAAGTTCTTAAAAGAGTTAGGTAGATTATCATTCGTACCAGGATTATTCAATATTAACGAGCCAATTATTTTCGGGGCACCAATTGTAATGAACCCAATCTTAATTATTCCATTCGTTATTACACCGTTAGTTACAACGACGGTATCATATTTCGCAGTTGTTTCAGGTATGATTCCGCTCATGAWGGCGAAGCTGCCATTTACGATGTTAGCACCAATTGCAGCGATTATTAGTACGGACTGGACAATTATGGCTGGTGTACTCGTACTTGTTAACTTTGTTATCTCATTCGTTATTTACTATCCATTCTTCAAAATGTATGAGAAGCAACAATTAGCAGGAGAGGAGAAAACAGAATGCTCGGAGCAATTATCATCTTAATTACATTCGTGGCGGGGCAGTGTATTGCACATTATTCAAAGTGGGTACAAAGTAAATCGCTATTAGTTTTACTACTTGTGTCGATATTATTTATTGGATGTTCAATGGGAGCTTATGTGGCATTTAGTTTAGAATCACCGTACTTTATCATCGTACCAACGATTTTATGTGCAACATGTTTATCTGCAAAATATAGATTTACGAGCATGGCATTAATACAACGTGTGAAGGAGATGCAAAAGCATGGAGCGTAAATTAGGAATTTCACTTTATCCAGAGCATTCAACGAAAGAACAAGATATGGCATACATTTCGGCAGCGGCACGCCACGGTTTTTCAAGAATATTTACATGTCTATTATCTGTGAATCGTCCGAAAGAAGAAATTGTAGCTGAATTTAAAGAAATTATTAATCATGCAAAAGATAACAATATGGAAGTTATTTTAGATGTAGCTCCRGCTGTATTCGATCAACTTGGTGTTAGTTATAGTGATCTATCGTTCTTTGCAGAGTTAGGCGCRGATGGAATTCGTTTAGATGTAGGGTTTGACGGGTTAACAGAAGCGAAAATGACGAATAATCCATATGGCTTAAAAATTGAGCTGAATGTAAGTAATGATATTGCCTATTTAGAAAATATCCTTTCGCATCAAGCGAATAAATCAGCTTTAATTGGTTGTCACAATTTTTATCCGCAAAAATTCACTGGTCTTCCGTATGATTATTTCATTCGCTGTAGTGAACGCTTCAAAAAGCATGGTATTCGCAGTGCAGCCTTTATTACATCGCATGCAGCTGACATCGGTCCATGGGATATTAATGACGGATTATGTACGTTAGAACAACATCGTAACTTACCAATTGAAGTACAAGCGAAACATTTATGGGCAACAGGGCTTATTGATGATGTTATTATCGGAAATGCTTATGCRAGTGAAGAAGAGTTAGAGARACTMGGAAACTTAAATCGTTACATGTTACAGCTRAAGGTACAATTTGTAGACGAAGCGACTGAAGTAGAGAAGAGAGCGACACTGCAAGAATTACACGTAAGACGCGGTGACATAACAGAGTATATGGTACGTTCTACAGAAGTACGTAAAAAGTACAAAGACTATGACTTCCCAGTGCGCGAAAGTGTACGACAGGAAAGAGGGCAAGTTGTAATTGGTAATAACCTATTCGGAAAGTATAAAGGTGAACTACAAATCATTCTGAAAGAAATGCCAATAGATGAACGGAAAAATATTGTCGGTACAATTGCAGAAGAAGAGTTATTCTTACTAGATTATGTAGGAGCTTGGACACAGTTTACTTGTGTGGAATAGGGAAGATAAGAGAGGATGCTATGGCATCCTCTTTTTTCTGTTGAAATGGTAGTCTATCGTATGTAGAATGCAAAGAGATAGATTTTATTTGGACGGGAGAGAAGGAGAAAGAATGTAAGAATCATAAAAAAAGAGTTAGCCTCAATAATGAGACTAACCCTTTTTTATAATTAGTTTAAAATTTTCACTGTAACTGTTTGGCGTCCCCAGTTACTTGATGTACCTTTATCTGGCATTAAAACATCAATTTTATTACCTTTAATAGCTCCACCAGTATCACCAGCGATTGCTACTCCGTAACCTTCAACCCATACTTTTGAACCTAATGGAATGACACTTGGATCAACTGCAATAAGTTTCATGTTTGGATTAGCTGTTAAGTTATGACCTAAAGCTGATTTTACTTGATCGCCTGCTTTGTAACCATTTTCAAGTGGATCTGCTGTGTAAGCTGTTGCTACAACTTGGAACTCACGAGAAGAAGATTGTGTGTTTTTCTCAGTTTCTTTTGCAACAGGTTGTTGTGTAGCTGGTTTTTGAGCCTTATTAGCCGCTTCACGATCAGCTGCCTCTTGAGCCTTAGCTGCTTTACGAGCTTCAGCTGCTTCCTCTTGAGCCTTAGCTGCTTCACGAGCTTCAGCCTCTGCCTGAGCTTTAGCCGCTTCACGAGCTTTAGCTGCTTCTTGAGCCTTAGCCGCTGCTTGAGCTTCAGCTGCTTCCTGAGCTTTAGCTGCTTCACGAGCTTTAGCTGCTTCTTGAGCTTTAGCTTCTGCTTGAGCTTCAGCCTCTGCCTGAGCTTTAGTTTCTGCTTGAGCCTTAGCTGCTTCACGAGCTTTAGCTGCTTCCTGAGCTTTAACTTCTGCTTGAGCTTCAGCCTCTTCACGAGCTTTAGTTGCTTCTTGAGCTTTAGCTTTTGCTTGAGTTTCAGCTACTTCTCCAGCTTTAACTGCTTCACGAACTTTAGCTGTGTCTTGAACTTTAATTGCTTTTTCAGCTTTAACTACTGGCTGAACTTTAACTGGTGCTTTTCCTGTTAAGTAAGGAATGTGTACATAAGCTGTTTGGCCGTTATATTCAAATTGGATCCAATCATTTTGTACTTGGTTTGTTGTTTCGATTACATCATCTTTTTTCAAYTTACCAAGAATYKCTGARTCTGTRTTYGCWCCAGCACGTACGTTTAATACGTTTGCTGTTACRTAGTACGTATCTTTTGTRTAGTCAGCGCTTATGAAAGCCTCTTTACCACTATTTAATTTAACTTTTGACCAKCCGTTTTCTGTATGTAAAACGTCAACCTTATATCCATCTAATAACTTTCCGACAACTTGTGATTCAGTAGTTGGGTTTTCTCGTACATTTAGTACATCAGTCGTTACGATTGTTTCTGCTTTAGCAGATGTTGTGAAAATCCCAAGACCAAAAACCGCTGCTGTTGCTATACCCATAAATTTTTTCATAATAGCCTCCATTGCATTTGTTTTCGTTGACCTCATTATAGCAACCATTATTTTCTTATTTGCGGAAAACACAAAACTACAAAGCATTCGTAACGAGGCATTAATATTCTGTAATAATTCCATTAATATCCTGACAGCGTTTTCTTTGCGTTTTTTAGGGGATTAGAACATATAATTCATAAAATCAATACTGTTTTAATTACTAATGGATTAATAATGTATCGGGAATGTTACTGAATTGTTTCTGTAACGTTACAGAAAAGGGATATTTAACTGTTTGAATCGCAATCTAGTTATATAAATATAATCTTTTTGTGTGCGAAGTCATATATATAGGGTGGATTTTAATAAAATAGAGATATAATTGTTACAAAACAAGTTGTAGTATGGAAAAAATTATGCCTTGAATTTGTTCTTTTACATATTATTTTTGCAATAATAGGATTGCTTGATAGCTTTCGTGAGAAATGAAAGTTTAAATGATAAAAAGATAATTGCAACATGAAACATATATAATAGAAGAAACATGATTTAAAGGGATGATATCGTTATGAGGTGGTTCGCGAATTGCAGTAGAATTATCCCGCTATTTGTGGGCAGTAAAACCCCACCTCAAAATTCGGCTGAAGCAAAGAAATTAGGTGGGAGATTAACTGCCCGTAAAAGCCCGATTGGTGAAGGCTAATAATCAGTGGGGGATGAACAAAACCCCCACTGATTATAGCTTCACTTTATATAATAGAAGTTAGAGGTTCTTATTTTTGTCAAAACGTCGATGAAATTACATTTGCCTTCAACAAAATAAAAAACGTAGGAGTGTAAACTCCTACGTTTTTTATTTACTCATATCGTAAACATTCAATTGGATCAAGTTTAGCAGCTTTGTTTGCTGGTAGTAAACCGAATGCAATACCGATTAGCATTGAGATACCTACTGAAAGAAGTCCAAGTTCTTTTGAGATAACGAGTGGCCATCCGGCAAAGATTGAGACGATCCAAGCGAAGAAAATACCRAGCATGAATCCGATGAAACCACCGAGTCCTGTTAAAATACAAGATTCAATTAAGAATTGTGTTAATACTTTACCGCGCGTTGCACCAAGTGCTTTACGAATACCAATCTCACGTGTACGTTCTGTTACAGATACAAGCATGATGTTCATTACACCGATACCACCAACAAGTAAGGAGATAGCGGCAATACCACCGAATACCATTTTCATCATACCGATGGATTCGTCTAATTGCTTCGTAAATTCACCTAAGTCCTGTGCTTCGAATTTGTGCTCAAATTTTGGAGCTTTCATTTCGTTTAAAACAGAAACGGCTTGTTTTTCTACACTTTTACGTTCTGTTGGAGAGGTCATTGTTAATCTTACAGAGTCATATTCATTTACTCCTGAAATGACAGGCGCGTTTTCAAGTGATGTATAACCTTCAGGCATAGCCATTCCAAATTCGTTTTTCGTTTCGTATACACCGACTATTTTATACGGCTTTCCTTTTAYATCAGTGTATAAATTTGATTCCCAACCACTAAATAATTTGTTGAAAGCTTCTTCATTTAATATAACGGCAGGAATTGCTTGGTTTAATTCGCTGTCGTTTAATTCGCGACCGTGAACTAATTTTATCTTCGAATCTGTCATAAAGGCGCCTGTTCCACCTTTTAAATCAAGAGAGACATCTTTTGAACCAGAAGATGCTTTTACTTTCATACTCACATCTGGATAAACATCTTTAACGCCTGGCACAGTTTGAAGACGGTTTAGCATATCAGGTGTGATTTTGGCACTATCTGTTCCATAATCAGGGTTGTTGTAGTAAATCGTTACTTCAGTATCTTTTCCTTGGCCTAATTCTTTTTTAAACTTTGCGTTTGTACCATCACCCATTGAAATGATAGTAATAATAGCGCTAATACCGATAATAATACCTAGCATTGTTAAGATAGAACGCATTTTATGAGCAAAGATAGAGGAAAGGGCCATGCGTATATTTTCACTCGTGTTCAAAATTAACCTCTCCAATCTTGGACGATATTTCCGTCACGAATTACAATTTGACGTGCTGCCGCTTCCCCAATTTCACGATCGTGGGTAATCATAATGATTGTTGAGCCTTGTTTGTTTAATTCGTAAAAGAGGTCCATAATTTGTGTACTTGTTTTCGTATCAAGTGCACCCGTCGGTTCATCTGCTAAGAGAAATTTCGGGTTATTTACGATTGCACGTGCGACTGCGACACGCTGCTTTTGTCCACCTGACAATTCATTTGGTAAGTGAGTAGCACGATCAGCTAAACTGACTTTTGTTAAAGCTGCTAATGAGCGCTCACGTCTTTCTTTTTTATCGACTCCAGCGTAAATAAGAGGTAGTTCTACATTTTGAAGTGCTGTAAGTCTCGGTAATAACATAAAGTTTTGGAATATGAATCCGATCTCTTTATTACGAACATGTGCAAGTTCTGTTTCAGACATGTTTGAAATGTTTTGACCAGCTAGTTCGTACGCACCTGTCGTTGGTTTATCTAAGCAGCCGATAATGTTCATTAATGTTGATTTACCAGAACCAGATKGTCCCATAATAGAAGTGAATTCTCCTTGGTTTAGTGTTACATCAATTCCGTGTAATATTTGAACGGACTCTGCACCATTTTGGAAAGATTTCGTGATGCCTTTTAAGTTAATCATTGAGTGACAACCTCCATACCATCTTTTAAGTCTTTTTCAGGTTTAGAGATAATTTCCTCTCCTTTTTTCACTCCAGAAACTTTTGCTTCGCTATCTGTCTCGAATTCAACAGTAACTGCTTGTTCTTTCGCTTTACCGTCTTTTACAACGAAGACAACATTTTTGTCACCTTTTTTCACAATRCTGCTTTTCGGAACAATCGTACCAGTTGCTTCGCCAGATTTACTYGTTACGTAAACATGGAAGCCGTTTTGTAATTCTTCACTATTATCTAATGTGACAGTGAATTGATAATTAGAAACAGTTTTATTTTCGTCCATGCTCTTTAATGGTGTAGAACCGATTTCTGTTACTTTYCCTGTCCAAGTCTTACCAGCGACCGTTTTTGATGAAACAGTTACTTCTTGCCCAACCTTCATACTAGCAAGTTCATATTCAGAAAGTTGACCTTTTACTTTAAATTGACCAGCGTGACGAAGTGTAATGCCACTCATACCTGTTTTTTCATCAGCAGTTTTYACGATATCATCAATTACACCRTCRRCWGGACTYGTTACAGAAAGWKTGTTTACTTTCTCTTTTGCTRCTTTAATCATTTCATCAGMTTTTTCWACTTCAAACTTTTTCATTTCAAGTTGTGATTCTAATTGCCCAACTTCGATTTCTGATGCTTTTAATGCTTCCTGAGGAAGGCCTGCATTTTTATCTTTTTGTAATTTTTGTTTCGCTGTATCAAGTTGTTTTTGATACAATGTTACTTCTTTTTGTGCGATTTTCTTTTGCATTTCTGCTTCCGTTACACCTTGTTTAGCAGTAGGATCATTATATTTAAACAGAAGTTGACCTTTTTTTACTTCATCACCTTTTTTAACAGCTAATTCATACGTACCTTTTGTTGGATCGAATGAAATTGTTTCAATTCCATTTGGAATAACTTCGCCGCCAAATTTTTGTGCATTTTCAATTTGTTTTTCCGTAACTTTATAACCGCCATATGCCATCGCTACTTCTGAACCGCCGCCAGCAAATGCAAAATATGATCCAGCTGCAATACCGATTGCTACTACACTAGTAATTAACACTTTATTTTTCTTCTTCATCTATTTATCACCTTTTCGTTCGTTTTAGTATCTACATTAAGTATAGAGGAGGTGAAGAATCTGACAAATCGTTTTAGCTTACAATAACCTTACAGTTTTGTAAGGTGGAGGTTGTCCTAGTTTAAGCAGATGAATTGACTCGTTGTTTCTTTCTTATAATAATATTGTATGAAGGAGAGGAGGGAGGAAGGAATATGGAAGCTTATTTTAGTGCGCATCCATTAAAACCATTTATTCCATACTCAAGGCAACATGCCATTATATTATTTATTATGTTGGTGGGGATATTTTTTCTATATCAATACCAAGATGTATTACGTCAAAGTGAGTGGAATATAACGGTTCGATATGCGATTGCATTTCTATTTATAGGAAGTGAGATTGGGCTTCATATGTGGGAATGGGAATCAGGGATTTTTGAACTAGGCACTTCATTACCATTTGAGTTATGTACGATAAGTTTGTTGTTAGCGTCGATTATGATTGTAACGAAAAGTTATCGAATATATGAGATTGTATTTTTTACAGGAATTATCGGTGCATCACAAGCGATTTTAACGCCAAACGTGCAATACGCTTTTCCGCATTTTCGCTTTATAGAATTCTTCATTGCACATGTATTACTTATTTGGGCACCGCTCTTTATGACGTGGGTAGAAGGATATAGACCGACCTTGCAATCTATAAAGCGTACGATGATATTTTTAAACATAGTAATTCCAATCGTTTCATTTGTTAATTATAAAACGGGTGGCAATTATATGTTTTTAGCTCATAAGCCAGAAACTGCTTCATTACTCGATATGTTAGGGCCGCATCCTTACTATATTATTTCATTAGAAATAGCTGCGCTTATGGGATGTTTCATTTTGTATATACCGTTTGCGAAAAGAGAAGGGCATGCGCATAAAGAATCACTAGGGTCATAACCTAGTGATTTTTCTTTGTGAATATTTACAATTCAGAAAATTAAGAATAAAATTAAAGGGTAAATCATAGAGAGAGAAGGGGAAAAATGGTCAAAAAAGTATTTTTGAATGGGATGGAAATGACGATTCAATTTATTATTTCGATTTTGGGTATTATTTGTTTAGGGGCACTGCCGAAATTATTTTATGGATTTGAGCYGAATGCATCAAAGTACATAAAGAGTTTAAAAGAAGTGTTTGTGAACTTAATGGAT
>NZ_JBFTMA010000128.1:0-8712 GCF_056396725.1 Bacillus sp. 05T31 | reverse complement strand
GGGATTGCCCGTAGTTAACCCTCACTACTAGCCAATCACTTGACTAGCAGGGCTTACTGATATATTTAATTMACTTTGGTTATAATTGKTTAAATAAATCGTAACAGTTAGTTACCCTTTATATACATTTTCCATATGTATCACCTCTCTACATATTTTTATCCATATTATACCATGTTGCTTATTGTATATTTCCATCAAGCAAACTTATTGTCCTCTCACAATATTCAGCTACCTTTTGATCATGTGTTACAACTAGTACCGTTTTTCCTTGTTTATTAATTTCTTTTAAAATGCTCATAATTTTTTTCCCGTTTTCTTGATCAAGAGCACCAGTCGGCTCATCTGCTAGGATAATTTTTGTATCTTGTGCTAATGCTCTTGCTATCGCCGTTCTTTGCTGCTCTCCTCCTGATAACTCGTAGGGATATTTGTTAATATGTCTCTCAAGCCCTACCATTTCCAGCATTTCTTTTGATATTTGCATACGTTTCTTATGAGAAATCCTTCTATATACAAGTGGAAGCATTACATTTTCAATAATTGTATAATCATCTAGTAGCGAAAAGTTCTGAAACACAAATCCAACTTCCTTATTTCTATACTTATGATAGTTTGATTTTAATGTACTAGTATCCATGCCATCTAAAAAATACTTTCCTGTAGAAGGGCTATCAATTAAGCCAATAATGTTGAGAAGAGTAGATTTCCCCGAACCAGATGGCCCCATAATAGCTATCATTTCACCTTTCTCTATTGTAAGATTAATATCTTTTAAAGCACTAAAATTACTCTTTCCGAAGTCCTTAACCACATTTGCGAGCTGAATCATCTATAACACCTCTTTCATATATGTATTTTTTATTTTTAATACATTGAAGTAAATGATTGCATATATAATGAGCATCATTATAATTGATAACGCACTTATAGCAATTAATGATTCTTTAGAAACTTTTAACGTTCCAAAAAAAGATACCGTGCTATTCTCGAAATCTTTCTGAATATCAATTATTCCGCTATTATCCCATTGAAAATACATAGTTCCTATACATATTGATAAGATGAATAGCAACATATACTCAATAATAAACGGAAGACATATTTGAAAAGTACTTGCTCCTAATGCTGATTTAATAGAAATATTTTTACGCTCCATATAAAGCGCTGCCATTGATGTTAATAAAATAGATATAAATGAAAAGGATAAGACTGTACCGCTTAATAATAAGGGGTATGACATATTATCAATGCCTTGCTTTTCGTTTTCTAACAATTTATTCGGATTTGTAACATAATACGAATACCCCTTACCTTCTGTTACCTTTAATACTTTCTTTTGAAATTCATTTATATCCATTTTCTCATTTATTTCTATAATTAACCCATTATATAAAAGTTCTACACTGTGGAATTCTATTTCTTCTGTTCCAATTGGTAAAATAGCCATGTCATCTAATAATGTAATACGATTGTCTAATATTTCACCACTCCTAGGATGTATAAATGGTGAGTTTTTTTCTAAAAAACCAATTACTTTTAGTTTCGTTTTTCCAGATGGTATGACATCACCAATAGATACTTTTTCTTTATAATTAGCACCTAATATAACAGGCCTAATATTAAATACTGATTTATGAAATTCCCATTCCTCAAAATATCTTCCTTGTGAAAGTCGTATATGAAAATATTTATTAATACCTTTATCAACAAGCAGAGTCTTTATCGTTTCATTTTCTTTATTTAAGGTAAATGAAGATTCACGAAACAAATAATTTGTTGTATTTGTAATTGATATCGTATTAGATAAACCTTGAATGAAATGTTGATAGTCATTTTTTGCTTTTTCTTCGCTAAACAACGTTATATCTTGTGTTGCATAAAGTTCATAGAAATTTTCATTAGTCGATAAACTGTTTGCTACTGTCATCATTTTTCGATATCCCGAAAGGTTACTAATAAATTCTATAGCTGAAGAAAATGCAATAACTAAAGAAATTACTATAATCACATTCGGTAACAGCCTTTTTTTCATAGACCGTATAGAATCAAATATAAAAAACATGTAGACCTCCTATGTTCTTAAATGTTTTCCGGGATATATATTTATAATGTGCTTGATTGGAATTAAAGTAACAAACATTGTAAGAAATATTATAAAACCAACATTACATATCAATACATATAGTGTTAACGGTTTTAATAAGTATGTCTGAAAATACGTATGAATTGTTCCAGATAATATTTCTAAAGTAAGAAAAACCAACAACATCGCTGCTAGAGAAACAAACAAAATTTGAATATATAGTTCGCAGTAAATAGATCTATTAGACGCACCTACTGCTTTTTTTAATGAAATCTCCCTTTGTTTCTTATAAATCCAAAATAAGACTGCGGAAATGCCAGAAACTATTGCAACAAGAATAAACTTATAATAATACTTATTTGCTGAATCTATACCTGTTACATTTAGTTCCTGAAGATCTCGTTCATTCAGTATTTGAACCTCTCCCGAAAGCACTTCTTTGCTCCTATTTATAAACATTTTTATTTCGTTATGAATAGATGATGTAGGGTTAACAACTGTTAATTGTAATTGTTTACTAGCGATAATACCTTTTTTAGATATATTAGGTAAGTTTTGAAGTGGAATGTATATGTCTGATACACCGACATCACTGTCTTTCCTCGATACAGTTCCTATTTTTTTATATGTATCATCAAATTCATATAATTCCTCTACATTTGTTTGATCACCAACAACCATATCACTTGAATTTCCACGATGAAAATATTGCCCTTCAGAAATATATGGCGTCCAATAATAATCATCTTTTAAGTTCAAAGCTATGATTTTTATTGCACCTGAACTATTCAATGCTTTTAAATTCTCTACGTAAATATCACTTTTTACAAAAGTATCTTGAATGAAAGGAATGATTGATTCAAGCTCTGTTTCATTATCTATAGGAACTGTTAACATTTGATTCTTTTCTGGAAAGCCGATTTGAAAGGCAGATATAAAGTTTCGTTTCGACTCTGTTAAAAGCGCGGCAACTGATATAGAAAGAAACGAAATAAAAAATGACATAAGAAGAATTATGGAAAACAGTTTGTTGCTTTTTATATTTTTAAAAGCTAAATACATACTTTGGCTCCTTTTAAATAAGAAGGAGATGATATACATCCCCTTCTCCTTATCCAAATATTTATAAAGACAACTGTTTAATGTTTTTTACCACTGTAATCGTAAGTTACCATTACTATCAAAAGTACCTTTGTGTGTATCTTCTTGATAGTCATTATTCTCATTAGCATAATGCTCAGAGTAGAGTCCTTTTGCACCAAAGGCGTTATATGCACCATTACTAACAGTAGCATTTAATGCTCTTCCAGATTCATGGGATCCTAACTTATCCGAGGCGCTTTCAATATATGAATAGCTTCCTTTTGAATTAATAAAAGAAATCGCTACTGAACAGCGAGATGCATTTTGATTCGTAGTCGTTTGAGCTCTGTAAGATAGTAGATTACCGCTTTTGTGACCACTTAAAGTTGGATAGAATGCACATGTTGAGATTGATGTTGCTAATAATACTAAAGTCGTAATTGAAAAAACCTTTCCTTTCATTAACAATCACCTCATAAATTAAATAGTTTAGTAGCGCTACATCGTCATAATACCCTTCAAGCAAATTTTTCTCAATAATAAACCCATATGTTTTACAAACTCTTTAAACACTTAAACATTAATACATTTTTAAAAAGTAACGTATAAGTAGCAATATAAAAAGGCTGCGGAGAAAATCTTCTCCACAGCCTAATACTTATTTTTGTAAAAACGACTGTAAATCTGCAAACTGTCTCTTTGCATCTTCATAGCCTTGCTCATATAGATTTTGTAGTTTTGCCGTATCTTTTTCCATACGATCTACTTGAAGCTGTACTTCTGGACGAATAACAAATAAGTTCCCAGCTTGCTCTTCTTTTTCAATGTAGTGAAGTGTTTCATTATATACTTCATAACGATTCAACATCGTATTAACAAGTTTCGGATATTTTTTATAAGCTTTCGCTGCCACCCATCCAAACTTTGATTTTTTCTTAGCATAACCATGATTTCTCGTTAAAATAACGACTGATTTTTTAAATCCATCTTCTTGCGCTTTACGAACTGGAATCGGATCAGATATTCCTCCATCTAATAACTGCTTACCACGGTAATTTACTACWGGTGCAATCAAAGGTAATGAACTAGAGGCTTGTAATAAATTTAGYGCATCATCATTCGTTCCYTCTTTTTCAAAATAAACAGACTGTCCTGTTTCACAATCTGTTGTGCCTACAAGGAAACGCTCTGGACTATTAAAATATGTTTCAAAGTCAAACGGGACATGTTTTTCTGGAATTTCATGAAAAATGAACTCCATATCAAACAATTGGCGTTTTCTCCATAAATTTTTATACGATAAATATTGTGGGTGTGATRCATAATCAATATTKACYGTTTTATTTCTATTTCTTTGTCTGGAAAGATACGACGCTGCATGACAAGCACCAGCTGATACACCRATTACATATGGAAAATATAAATCTTGTTCCATAAARTATTCTAATATCCCGCCCGTATATACACCACGCATACCGCCGCCTTCTAATACTAACCCCGTATTTTCAAGCATGTTATTCTCTCCTCTTTATATATATTGACTCTTTAATTATTCACTATGTTAAGTATCTTTTTCTATTATATATGAGTTCTTTCAGAAATTATATTCAAAAGGCTTGAAAAAAAGAAAAATAGAGACTCCTCAACAATCCGGTCTCTATTTTAAGCTCTTTGATCCGCAACGATATGAATATCAATATACTTCGTTTGTCTCATAATTTCATTTACAATGGAACCTTTTCTTATTTCTTCCCATCTTGTTCTTGCCGATTGTCCGAGTAAAACTTGTGTCACCTGTAGTCTGTTCGCGACTTCAATAATAACATCAGCTGGCTTTCTTCCTTTCGCTTCTTCTAATACAAAGCTCGCATCAAATTGATTCGTTAGCGATTTCCATTCTTCAATCGTTTGCTTTTTGCCAGCTGAAATAGAATCTATATTTTCTCTTTCAACGTTTAACACATACAATTCAGCATTTAGCCGATCAGCCATGCGCCAACCTCTCCGTATTAATTTCTCTGCTGTTGAACTGTATTGTACACAAACGAGAATTTTTTCTTTCACACCGATCGGTTCTATTACTGTTTGGCTAATTTTCTCATCCATATCATCTGCAACTTCTCGAAGTGATAACTCTCTTAATGCCCCTAAATTATTTATCGTAAAGAAGTTTTGTAAGCTTTGTTGAATTTTTTCTTCCTTATATATCTTTCCATCTATTAATCTCTTCCGGAGTACCTCAGGTGTTGCATCAACAAGCTGAATTTCATTTGCTTTTTGTAAAATAAAGTCTGGAATACGCTCTCGTACTTTGACATTCGTAATTTGAGCTACAATATCATGAACACTTTCTAAATGTTGAATATTAAATGCTGATAATACAGATATACCGGCATCTAACAATTCCTGCACATCCATGTAACGTTTCTTATTTTTCGACCCGGGAATATTACTATGCGCAAGTTCATCCACAACAACAATTTGTGGTGCCCGCTTTATAATTCCTTCCACATCAAGCTCATAAAATCCCTTTCCTTTATAATCTATTTCTTTTRAAGGGACTTTTTCTAAATCAGCAATCGCTTCTTCTGTCTCTTCCCTACCATGTGTTTCAATTAAACCAATTACAATATCAATACCATCCTTTTTCATTTCTCTAGCATCATAGAGCATTTTATAACTTTTCCCTACTCCTGGTGCAGCCCCTACGTATAGCTTTAACTTTCCGCGATTTTGCTGCCGAATATATTCTAAATACTCTTCTGGCGTTCGCCTTTGAAACGTCGGTTTATAGTCATCCGCATACAAAACACTCACAACCTTTCTTTCGAAACAACGCTACCTCAATCCGTTAGATTGAGGTAGCACTGTTACTATTTCATTAATTTCTGCAATTCTAAATTTAGCTTTAAGACGTTTACACGATCCTCTCCAAATAAACCGAGTGCAGCTCCTTCTGTTTGATCCTTAATCAATTGATCTAGCTTTTCTTTCGGAATATTCGTTAATTTCGAGATGCGATCTACCTGTACGGAAGCCGCCTTCGGACTAATGTCAGGATCAAGCCCTGAACCYGAATTCGTCACTAAATCTATCGGTACTTCTGTAACTGGAACGGCCCGGTTTTGTTTCTTCCAGTCATCAATACTTTTCTCAACTCGTTTTGCTAAATCTGGATTAGACGGTGCATAGTTATTTGAACCAGATGCTTCTGCTTTATATTCTATACTAGAGACACGTCCATGAAAATAACGTGGATCTGTGAAATTTTGACCGATTAATTTTGAACCAACTACTTCATCTTTATCATTATATATAAGACTTCCATCCGCATTATCCTTCATTACCGCTTGCGCAATACCAGTTACAATAAGCGGGTATACGAGGCCGCACAAAACTAGAAATGTAAAAGTAATACGAATAATTGGTGAAAGTATACTTTGTTTTTTCGCCATCTTTTTCCCCTCTTCCTTATATGAACAAGCCGACAATTATATCAATTACTTTAATTCCAATGAATGGAACGATAACTCCACCAAGCCCATAAATGAGTAAGTTTCGGCTAAGCAATGCATTAGAACTCATCGGTTTATATGCAATACCTTTCATCGCTAACGGAATTAGTAGTGGAATAATAACTGCATTAAATATTAATGCTGATAAAATCGCTGAAAGTGGCGATGTTAATTTCATAATGTTCAATGCTTCCATTTGCGGAATTGCTAATGTAAACATCGCTGGAATGATTGCAAAATATTTTGCTATATCGTTTGCAATACTAAACGTCGTTAACGCACCTCGTGTCATTAACAATTGCTTACCGATTCCTACAACCTCAATAATTTTAGTTGGATTCGAATCTAAATCGATCATATTTGCTGCTTCTTTCGCAGCAGTCGTACCACTATTCATCGCTAACCCAACGTCAGCTTGCGCTAATGCCGGGGCATCATTTGTACCATCACCTGTCATCGCTACAAGTTTCCCTTTGTCTTGTTCTGCTTTAATAACCGCAATTTTATCTTCTGGTTTACACTCAGCAACGAATTCATCTACTCCTGCTTCCTTTGCAATTGTTGCTGCTGTTAACGGATTATCGCCTGTACACATAACCGTTTTAATYCCCATTTGGCGCAATTGTTCAAAACGTTCACGCATACCAGGTTTCACTGTATCCTTTAAATATATTAAACCGTAAATACGATTGTCTACTGCAACTACAAGTGGTGTTCCGCCTTCTTTTGAAATTAAATCTGCTTTTTGATTCACATCTTTTGGAATCATCCCGCCTTGCGATTGAACCCATTCAATCACGGCACCAACAGCACCTTTTCTCACTTTCGTTCCATCCTGTAAATCAACACCGCTCATTCTTGTTTCTGCTTTAAATGGAACAAATTCACCTTGTTCTGCAATTTCTCTATTATATGATATAGATTTCGTTTGTACATATTCTRTAACAGATCGACCTTCTGGTGTTTCATCTAAAACTGAGCTAATCGCAGCCCATTTTCCTACTTGCTCAATCGTTTCATTTCCTACTGGTAGCAGTGTATGTGCCATCCGGTTCCCGAAAGTAATCGTACCTGTTTTATCTAAAATAATCGTATTAATATCGCCCGCAGCTTCTACTGCTTTCCCTGACATCGCTAATACATTAAACTTTGTTACGCGGTCCATCCCAGCAATACCAATCGCTGATAATAACCCACCAATTGTCGTTGGAATTAAACAAACTAACAATGCTACAAGTACAGCTGTATCAATTTGAAACCCTAAATAGTTTGTAAAAATCGGCAACGTCACAACGACGATTAAGAAAATTAGAGTTAAACTCGTTAATACTGTATTTAAGGCAATTTCATTCGGCGTTTTTTGACGCGCAGCTCCTTCTACTAAAGAAATCATTTTATCAATAAATGATTCCCCAGGATTACTCGTAATTACAATCGTAATCTCATCACTTACAACCATCGTACCGCCTGTTACTGAACAAAAATCGCCACCYGCYTCTTTTATWACAGGAGCTGATTCCCCTGTAATTGCWGATTCATCKACAGACGCTAAWCCTTTAATTACTTCACCATCATTYGGAATCATTTCYCCTTGTTTTACAATAACAACGTCACCTTTTCTCAGATCAGTTGCTGAAACTTGAACAATATCTCCATTTTCTTTTACAACATTTGCAAATACATCTTTCTTCGATTGTTTTAAAGAATCAGCTTGCGCTTTACCACGCCCTTCAGCTAAAGCTTCTGCAAAGTTAGCAAATAAAACTGTAAATAATAGAATGAGAGAAACTGTTATATTAAACCATCCTGGTACACTACTAGAACTACTTKGAAGAAAGGATAAAATTAACGTAATGATAAATCCAATTTCCACAACGAACATAATCGGATTCTTTATCATTACTTTCGGATTCAATTTCGCAAAGGATTGTTTCATCGCATGTGTCACGATATCACGATCCATCGTTTTTGCTTGTCTAACCTCATCTTCTACAGCATGTATTTGTCATCTTCTACAGCATGTATTTG
>NZ_JBFTMA010000127.1:0-11261 GCF_056396725.1 Bacillus sp. 05T31 | reverse complement strand
TGATAATATTTTGTGATAAGTTGTATATAAAGATAAAATAAAAAGGATGATAAGCATGCAAAAGAGACCAGAGGCAAATGAATATAACCCGTATTATTCAACGTACATAAACTTAATACCAGATGGAGATATCATACATATTCTAGAGCAACAAATGAAGGAAACGAATCTTTTGTTGAAGGATATTTCTGATAGTGAGGGACATTTTAGATATGCTCCTAATAAATGGAGTATAAAAGAAGTAATCGGTCATATTGCGGATACTGAACGTATTATGGCGTATCGATTGCTTTCCATAGCAAGAGGCGAGACAGCAGAACTTCCTGGATATAACGATGATATGTATGTTCTTAGAGCGTATTTTGATAAGCAATCTATGCAAGATCTTCTTGAGAATTTAATAGTTGTTCGCCAATCTACTATGCATTTGCTTAAAAGTTTAGATAAAGAAGCTTGGTTACAAAGGGGAATTGCGAACAATTCTGAAGTCACGGTTCTTGCATTAGCAAACATAATTGCTGGTCATGAGCTTCATCATCGTCAACTTGTAAAAGAACGTTATTTGGGTTCTAAGGCATATCCAGCATGTTAAAATATGAAAATAAAAAGAGAATAATTCATAGGGAATTTCTGAATTATTCTCTTTTTATTTTTCTGCGTATCAGTGGAATTATAAATGTTTTTTTTCAAGGTCTATTCCTTCTCGTTGATGCTAATAGGGGGCACTATACATGCCCATCAAGCTAAGGGTGGGTATTGGGGTTTGTGTAGCAATGGAACCAAATCACGCAATAAGCATTAGCGAACATTAGAAATAGTAAAAATGCCACTTTTTCCTGTTAAAACGAGGTGATTTTAAATTTCAAATTCTTCTTTTACAACAGTCGCTAGTCCATCAATTGATTTACGTAAATCTGTTGCCCCTTGTGCAAGATATACTTTTTATATTGTGATTTCTGACAGCTTATTTATTAGTAAATTCATCGGGAGTCCAAGTAGCGATTTCATTTCCAGGTGCAGCAACTACAAGCCAATCCTCAAATTGGACCCCAGCTTGCCAGCATTTATAGTGATCATGAAAACCATTTACAAACATGATTTGTCCGTTCTCAAATGTTATAAATAAATGCGGAGATTCATTAGCAAGTTGTATGTTTGTAACTTTTTGTCTTCTTACTTCAAAAATTCTCTTATATTCTTCCTCCTCAGTATAATCGTCAAATTCCTCCTCATTAGAAGGGTACTTTTCTAGTGGATTATTAAATAAACACCATTTCGATTCGATGTTGGCATATAGTTGCCCATCATAGTCAACTGCAGCTTCAAAATTTGTAAAATGAATCTTTATAGTTGCTGGAGAAAGACCAAACTGTAGGCCATCAACTTGCGATCCTATAAAGAGATGTTTTAATACATTTTCAGCATTAATTTTGTCCTTTTTGTTCATTATACGAATCCTCCTTTCTGTAAAATATATATTATATTTTTATTGTAATAAATAAATTTTTATGTAAAATGAACTTTTTGTGAGAAACGGACGAATATAGTGCGAAGGATCATGAGAGGGGAATGTAATTTTGGATGAAGTAGAATTAAAAGAATGGCTGTATAAAATGGAGTCTGGGGACCAAAAAGCCTTTCAAGTTATTTATGAATTAACAAGTAAAGATATTTATAGAACAGTAGTATTTTTATTGGGGAATCAACACCAAGATGTAGACGATATAGTTAATGAGGTATACATCAAAATGTGGAAGTCTGTAACGAATTATGATATGAACCGTTCATTTCGTTTTTGGTTACATGGACTAGTTGTCAAGCAAGTACAAGATTGGCGTCGTAAATCGTGGCGGCGATTTCGAATCTTTGAAAAGAAGAAAATGTATGAACAAGATCCGTCTTACATAATAGATGAGGGTATATTACATAAAGAAACACGTAGTGAATTAATAGAAATTGTACAGAAATTATCTTATAAGCATCGTGAAGTCGTTATTATGCGTTACTTCCATGAATATAGCTTGGACGAAATTGCAGCACTTCTTCATATACCTATTGGTACAGTGAAATCTCGATTACATACAGCATTAAGACGTTTACGGTTAGAAATAGAGAATATACCAGTAGTGGAGGAGAGTGAAGCAAATGGATTTTGAAAAGTATGTAACAGATGAATTGAAAAGAGGCGCAGAGACACTCGAACCCACTCCTAATCTAGAAGATAAGGTACAAACCTCTTTTCATAAATACCAACAAATGAAAAAGAAAGGGAAAACTTCTATGAAGAAAAAGTTATTACTTGGCTTTGTAGCTGCGGCTGTTCTTATACCAACTGGTACTTTTGCGGGTACAACAATAATCGATAAAATTATAGGTACACCAGAAGAAGCGAGAAAAGATATGGGAATGTCAGAAGACGGCTATACAGGRTTGATGGAGAGGGTAGAAGTTGCTAAACACTTATTTACAAAAGAGGACTTTGAAAAATATGTAGAGTTATTACAAGAAACATATCATTTTTATAAGAAAGTTAGTGTCGTAGAAAATGGAGAAAGAAAACATACAGCTATAGGTCGTTTAAATGCTGATGAAGAAAAAAGAGATAGTGAGGTAATGGAAGAGCTAAACAAATATGAGGAAAAAATAGATCAACATTTTACATATACATTTGAACAAGCTGGAGAAATAACTGGTTTTCCAATAAAGCGTCCTACATATATTCCTTCTGGGTATCAACTAGTATTTGAAGAAGCAAAAGCACATGCAACGGTTGGAAAACCAATCCCTCTAATTACGATGAGATATGAAGATCGTAATGTGAAAAAAAAGCCATCTACATCGAATGCGGAATTAGGACTTACAATTCATCAATTAGAAATACTTGAAGATGATAAAAAAGATTATTTTATTGAAGAACCATTTGATAAAGCAACTGAAAAAGGACCAAATTTTTATAAAGACATTGTAACATATAAATTAAACGGATATGACATTACATTCGGTGGGTATAAAGAGTCAAATGTACGGGCTATGAAAATAGTGGTACCTGCAAAAGCAGGAAGAAATGCATACCAAGTATATGTAAACGATAGTATGTTGTCTAAAAAAGAGCTTGAGAAAGTTTTACTTTCGGTGGTGGAATAGTGCATGGTATGTAGAGACGAAATGTAAAACAATGAAAGTAATAATGTACGGTTTTAAAAAAATAATATTATTATGTAAACAAATATAATAGATGTACATTTGATAAATGATTCAATATTTTTGATTTTTCTATGGCCGTATAAGTATGATGTTCGTAGGGGGCGATCATATGAGCAAACACAAAAAGGTTATAGCGATTTCAGGCAGTATTAGGGAAGGGTCATCCAATACAAACATATTAAAAGCTCTAGCATCATTTATTCCAGAAGGTATAGATTACACTATTTATAATGGGATAGAGGAATTTCCTCATTTCAATCCGGATGTAGATCGAGTGGGAGCACCGGCTGTTGTTGAAGAGTTTCGAAAGACATTAAGTGAAGCACATGCACTTATTATTTGTACGCCAGAGTATGCAAAAGGTATTCCAGGAGTTTTAAAAAATGCGTTAGAATGGCTTGTTTCATCAGCGGAACTATATAAAAAACCAGTGGCTATCATAACAGCTTCACCGTCAATTGCGGGAGGGGATAAAGCCCATGAATCTTTGTTACTTACACTAGGCATGTTAGATACAGTTGTCGTTCAAAATGGCTCGTTATTAATCCCCTCTGTACGCACTAAATTTAGTGATGATGCAAAAGTTACTGATGAGGGAACAAAACAAGCTCTAATTTCTTTAATTCATAGTATAGTAGACGAAACAAGGGAATAATGATTTATTTTATATAAAGGCAATACTACTGTTAGTTTAAAGTAGTATTGCCTTTTAATTTTCTTTTGGTTGGAATTTTGTAATAACGATTAGGAAATCATGTCATCTATTTTAAGGCTTAGACAAAATATATATTAATTTAGGCTCGGGCTCGCGT
This sequence comes from Bacillus sp. 05T31, assembly GCF_056396725.1. Taxonomy (NCBI): domain Bacteria; kingdom Bacillati; phylum Bacillota; class Bacilli; order Caryophanales; family Bacillaceae; genus Bacillus; species Bacillus sp. 05T31. The sequence continues at coordinate 7,245 of NZ_JBFTMA010000127.1, read as the reverse complement.
CTTTTTTCGTCTTGGTCAAATAAATAACTAAGCTCAAGATTGTTAAGAGGAAGATTATGCTTGTTCCCACCGTACCGAGACCAAGACCACCGGCATCGTGAGGCTGTGATAGATAGTCGCCAAAAGAGGCGCCGAAAGGACGAGTTAAGATATAGGCGATCCAAAAGGCCAACACTGCATTTAACTTGAAGCGGTAGTAAGCAACGGTTACAGCCCCAATTAATGCGGCGAATATGAGCGCTGAAATCCAGTAACCTAAGTTGAGACTCTCTGCTACGAGATCACCAGCTGCAGTACCTAAGGCGAAGGTGAACAGGATAGCCAACCAGTAGAATGCTTCTCGCTTTGTTGTGTAAATAGAGTGAATGGACAGTGTCTTCTCACTCACATACCAAGCAGCAAAAGTTGCCATTAGGGCAAGGGTGAAAACGATGGTGGTCGTCTCTAGAGCGACCCCGAAGTTGTCCGTAAGATTGTCGGTGACTAGCGTGCCGACAACACTAATYAGCAARACAGTGARCCAGTAAATCCCTGGAACATACTTCTTCAACCTGAACTGGAAGAACAGTGTGATGAACAAGAGAGCACTCATAACAAAAGTCGTTTTGGTCAAGCCAAAGTTCAGGTTTGTATTTAAGAAGTCTGCGCCTGTCTCGCCCACAGTAGTTGCCATGATTTTGATAATCCAGAAGAAAACCGTGACTTCTGGAACCTTGTTCAGCATCTGCCAGCCTCGTGATGAAACGGAAGCGACTTCATCAGAAATGGATGGATTTTCTCTATTCTTATCCTGATCCTTCTCATAATATTTCATGTAGGATTCCTCCTTACTAGTTTTTTATGGCCAACGCCAATGTATATACAGAGTGTAACTAATAAGAATGAGATTCAGATGAAATTTGGATGAAAAAATCATTAAAAAAGGATGAAAAAAGAAATTTCTAAAGTGTCTTTTTCATTTAACAAATACAGTTAAAAAGGATATCCTTTCTTTGTTTGCGACATAGAAAATACAGAAAAATTGACACTCTTCATTTGATATCCTAAGTTGGTCGTTTTCTGCAACATAAAAGTACAGAGCGATTATTAGTTTGACATGGAGTCTCTACAAGCATGACTCGCATGCCAAGAACGTCATAATAACAAGCATTTGGCGCTATTATACTTGTTTCTCCACGTTAAAGCATGTGTGACTTGTTGGTTAAGTTTCTTTTGTATTTAGGGGGGACATTAAGAATATCTTATGTATTTCTCATCGTATTCTAATATTTTTTTAGTAGAGTATACCTTGTATCCTACAAGGAAAGAGGAAGAAGACTATGCATGTACTACATTTTTTAAGTGAATATATAAAGCACCCAAGAACTGTAGGAGCAGTATTGTCAAGTTCTAAGCAACTTGCAAAACAAATGGTAGCCCCTATAAATTTTGAACAAGCAAAATGCATTATTGAATATGGACCAGGAACTGGAGTGTTTACGGAACAGCTCATTCAACATAAACATAATGAAACAGTATTGCTAATCATTGAGAATAACGCACAGTTTTACCGTATACTTCAAGAGCGATACTCACACATAGAAAATGTGTACATTATTCATGACTCTGCCGAATATACGGAAAAGTATATTCAGCAATATAAAATTACCCAAGTGGATTATATTATTTCAGGATTGCCATTTACCAGTTTATCCCTTGATACTTCTACAAAGATATTACAGGTAACAAAAGAAGTATTAGGGGAAGGTGGGAAATTTATTACTTTCCAATATACACGTTTTAAACACCAATTTTTTCGGTCTTTTTTTGCAAATATTGATGTGAAGAAAATAAACTGGAATATTCCACCGGCTTTCGTGTTCACTTGCTTTATGTAAGGTGATGGGGAGGTACGAAACTAAATCACTATCATGCAAAAGAAATGGATTATTTCCAACATAAAAAATGAACGATTTTTTTCTGTGAAAGTTACAGAAAGAATCGTTCATTTTTTTGCTAAAAATATAAACTATAAATTTCATTTTAGACTATTAAAGGGCGGAATACTTTGCGGGAAGTTGAAAACATTTTTCGAATCATATTTAGCCTTTACTTCCATTAACTGGTCAAAGTTATAGCCTGTAGTAAGCATCTGGCGAGAGGTCGGGTGTATTAACGTAAACGCCTTTTGTGAATGGTAGCATCGCCTTTTTATATAGTTAAATATATTTACTCAAAATCTCCCCAGGTAATCCATCAATCTCACAAACTTTATCTGATGTAAAACCAACGTTTATTAAAATTTTTCGAGAGGGGATATTGTTTGGGTCAATGATTGCTTTTAGTACTTTTATATCTGTTTGCTTCGCTATATCCATTAATTCTTCTGCAATCCCGCTACCRTATCTTTTTCCCCAGTGCTCYGGCAAWATCATATAMCCAAKTTCAGCTTCKTTTRYAKYATCCTCATTTACYGTWACATGTCCAAGKCCGATAAATTCATTTGTAATAGAGTCATACACTTTGTAGGAGCCGAATAATCTATGTTTTTTATTACGCTTTAACAATTTTTTATAGTCGTTTTGCGCCTCGCCTAACGGAATGGTACGTTCCGTAATTTGTGCCATCACTTTTTCATTTGATACGAGCTGAAAGTATTGATCGAAATCTGTTGCTTCAAATTTTTTGAAATGTAGCTTATGCATAGTATTCCTCCAAACTAATTTTCATTTGTTCTTCAGAAAAGATAAACGATAGTTAAATCGTGATTTCTATTTGATTGCCTTCTGGATCGCTTATTACACTTTCGTAATAGCCATCTCCAGTGAAACGTGGTCCATTTAATAAAGAATAGCCTGCTTCTTTTAACGTTTTTGTCAGTTCATCTACACGTTCTTCACTTCCAACAGAGAAAGCCATATGTGCATAGCCAGTTATATTTAGGGTAGGCTCGTTTTCTATGCCTTTCTTACGCATAATTTCTAGGCGCGCTCCAGATTCGAACGTAATAAAATATGATTTAAATTGTTTTGTTTCGTTATGATATAAAGAGTTTGCTTTGCCGTTGAAATACTTCGTATAAAAAGTACGCATTAATTCTAAATCATTTACCCAAATTGCAATATGTTCAATTTTCATCCGTTTCACCAATCCATTCTKTATGTAAATTAAAAAATATGTACTCTGTAATAATTAGCGAAATTCAACAACACTAATTAGATGTTCACTTTATTAAATTTGCATGCATATTGCAAGAAATAAGAATGGACGTTAGGAAAAAGCGGATTGTAATGAAAAAATTTTATTAATGGTATTAGATAATTTTTAAGTCATAACATGCATATAATGTCTAATTAAGTGAATTACGTACGTCAAAATTTCAAATAAGGAGGGACATTTGTGGGGCAATTTGAACAAATGGTGATTGTCGGTATTTCCATGTCTTTTATACTGTCTATTATGATATTAGGGTCTACATATTATAATCCTCGCCTTTGGTTAAATGATTATCCGAAAGATATTCAAAAAGTAGTTTTGCCAAAATCGATAAATGAAAAAAAACAAACATTTTATTTCGGAATTATTTACAATATTATTCTCTTCGGAACGCCTTTAGTTTCTACATATATACTACATCACCATGGAAAATTATTGTATATTGAGGCCTATTTACATACTTTTGGGATTGTAATGATTTTCAATTTAGTAGATTTATTAATAATCGATTGGCTTATATTTTGCTGGATTACTCCAAGATTTGTTGTTATTCCTAGTACTGAGGRAATGAAAGGATATAAAGACTATAAGTTTCACTTAAGAGGTGCAATAGCTGGAACGCCATTTTTAGCAATTGTAAGTTTATTYTTGGCAGGAATTGCGACAACTATCTAGTGTGAAGTAGAAGGTCATGAAGAGTTTATAGAAGATAAGTAGATTTATAATGTATAGAATTAGAAATGAAAATTTGATAATATTGGAGTAGAAAGTTTTAAAAACAGTATATTAAGTGGTATTAATATACTGTTACAAATGTTTTGATACTCTGTGGAATTCCCTAATTTTATGGAAGCATTTGATAGAACTCAAAAAAACGCAATGGAGGCTAATATGAAAAAAATAATTGGCGCAGCAACAGCAACAGTTCTTGGATTGGGGGCTTTTACCACATCTGCTATCGCAGAAACTATCGTAACAGCGGATGTACTCAACGTACGTGAAAAGCCAACTACGGAATCAAAAGTTGTCGAAAAAGTAAAAGAAGGACAAAAGTTAAAGGTCATACATACTGAAGAAGGATGGTCAAAAATTGAGTTAAATGGTAAAGAAGTATTTGTAAGTTCGGAGTTTACAAAAGATATTTACCATGTAACAGCAAACCTATTAAATGTACGTTCTGAAGCAAACACTGAATCAGAAATTCTTGGCAGACTGAAACAAGATGATGTAATTGAATCAACTCATCAAGTAAAAGACGGATGGCTGCAATTTGAGTATAAAGGAAAAACAGCTTATGCAAATGTTTCTTTCCTATCAAGTACAGCACCAATTGAAAAGAAAGCTGAAGAGAAAACGAAGCGAGTAGCGAAAGTACAAAAAGCAGTTAAAAAATAGTAAAGCCTAAAGAAGAAGCGAAAGTAACAGAGAGAGTAAAAGTTAAGGAAGAAACGAAAGCAGAAGAAATAGYAAAGCCTAAAGAAGAAGCGAAAGTAACAGAGAGAGTAAAAGTTAAGGAAGAAAYGAAAGCAGAAGAAATAGCAATGACCAAGGAAGAAGCAAAAGCACAAGAAATAGCAAAGGCTAAGGAAGAAGCAAAAGCACAAGAAATAGCAAAGGTTAAGGAAGAAGCAAAAGCACAAGAAATAGCAAAGGCTAAGGAAGAAGCAAAAGCACAAGAAATAGAAAAAGTAAAAGAAGAAGCGAAAGCGCAAGAAATAGCAAAAGCTAAGGAAGAAGCAAAAGCRCARGAAATAGCAAAGGCTAAGGAAGAAGCAAAAGCACRAGAAATAGAAAAAGYAAAAGCGCAGGAAATAGCAAAGGCTAAGGAAGAAGCGCAAGCACGAGAAATAGAAAAAGCGAAAGAAGAAGCGAAAGCAAAAGAAGCAACAAAGACACAAGAAGTATCTAAAAATAACACACAGTCTGCTAAACGTGAATTAACGGTAGTAGCGACAGCATATACTGCTGATCCAAGTGAAAATGGTACATATGGTGGACGCGTTTTAACTGCGATGGGTCATGATTTAACGGCAAATCCTAATATGAGAATTATCGCAGTRGATCCGAAGGTAATCCCATTAGGATCTAAAGTATGGGTAGAAGGTTATGGAGAAGCTATTGCTGGTGATACTGGTAGTGCTATTAAAGGAAATCGTATTGATGTTTTAATGGGTTCAAAAAGTAAAGCTATGAACTGGGGAAGACAAACTGTTAAAGTAAAAGTTTTATAATAATGGTTATCCAAATAGAAGTCAGTTCTCTTTATTGAGACTGGCTTTTATTTTTYACCTTAATGTGATTCATTGAAAAAATTTGAAGGATATGTAAAAGAATAAAACCTTACTTTTGCTGCTGAGTACCGTGAGCAGTAAAAGTAACCCTATTGAATTATATAATCCTTATTTGTATTTCTGACAACCATATTGTTCTTCTATCACTATTAAAATAMAATTAGATAAATAGGAGAAAAATATTCATAAAATAGTAATTGTTTTATTTAGTCTTATACTAGGGTTTATAACGTTCCAAATCCCTATAGTGTCAGAATGGATACAGAACTCAGTCTTCTTGTAAATTGTTATTATTTTATTATCGTATTCATACCGAAAAGATAACGGTGATAAGAATGAGAAAAATGATGATTAGCAACAATAAAAAATGTTTTATGTACTGAAAGTTATTAAAAGATTAGTATCGAGGATTACCTTTATAAGCGAGAAGAGGATAGAATATGACAATGGAATTATATGGCGAACATTGGGATGGAATAAAAGGGTATAGAGTAATGGAAGGGAAAGATTCATATAATCATTATTTCGGTGGTCAAGATTGTGAATTACCATTGTGTAAGTTATGCGGTGAGAAAATGCATCAAATCTTTTGTTTTGATTTGAAAGATGAGAAACTTGCTGAACTTAAAAATGATGAATTGATTGTATTACCATTCATCTCTTGCTTGAATTGTGCGATGGTGTGGGAGCCGCAATATTTTCAATTAAGTAATGGGGGCAAAACGGTACAAATAATAAAACAAGACAATACGGAAGAGTGGATTATGGAAGCTGAGTATAAGCTACCGGTCAATCTTCCAAAAACTAATGTAAAGCTAACGAATATGAAAAATGAAGATATACCTACTGATGAAGATAGTTACTGGGAAGCTTTTGACTTATTCGGTTCGGAATATGTATGTAGATTGTTAGGAGCGCCCCTATACGATGATGTTCCAGAAGATTTAGGATGTCCAACTTGTTCGAAAGAGATGAAATATGTTGCTACAATTACACAAGATCTTGAAGAACGGGAACTTATTTCAGTAGTTGATTTTCTGTTCGGTGAGATGAATATATATTATTACTTATGTAAAGATTGTTCCGTTATGAAAACTGAAATACAAGGAACATAATAAAATAAGACTGACAAAAAGAGTCAGTCTTATTTTTGTATCGTAATATCAGTAATAATCGCATGAAATATATCTTTTTGCGTGAAATCATCTGTAAAAACAGTCTCTCTATTAACCTCAATTGTATCGTGTGGGTTATACCATTTACTCAATAAATCTTTTCCAAATTCAAGTCGTTTTTCTCTAGTATTATGCCGTCTAATCGTTTCTTCAAGTGATAAGTCAAAATAATATGTATAAGCGTTTCCTTCGAAATAATGTATTAATTCTCTTAACATTTCACCGTACCTACGACTGTTTAGTATTCCTTCTAAAATAACAAATTCACATTTTCCTTTTCCGTACTTCGTAATTTCAAATAGTAAATCATGAGATAAGTTACCCATTGTATCGTGAACTTTTAGCATATCTCTGCGCACAACGTCTTGTGAGACTAGAAGTGTTCCTTGCCCGAAATGCTCTTGCAGTTCTTTTGCGATAGTTGTCTTGCCACTTGCGGAGTTTCCTCGAAGAATAATTAATGTTGATTTCAAATTCTCATCTCCAAATTGTTTTAGTTTTTTAGGTCCTGTTACAAAAGAACTTCATTATGGGAAACATTCTTTTAGTTAGTTAAATAATAGTTTATGATACTCAGTATAGGT
>NZ_JBFTMA010000126.1:0-8826 GCF_056396725.1 Bacillus sp. 05T31 | reverse complement strand
AAGTTAGAGTGGAAAGATAATAAGATTAATTTTGTGTTTGAGAAATAATAGATGTCAAAAAAGAAAAAGTTTTTTACTGAATAAAAAAGTTCTTTACTGTGTAAAAGGTTCTGTATCAATTTTGGAACGAAGAAGGACTTGTATTGAAAAAAAGAATATATTCAAACCTTAGGATTAGGACTAGAGCATGATAATTTAATGTCATGCTTTTTTTATACAATTGATTGTTTAGAGAAATTTTGAGCCGAACTCACAGATAAATTTCCTTTTTTATTGAGCAAAGAGAGTAGGGGGATTTTTATTTCAAAATTAAGGTAAGTATGGTAGCGCTGTAATGTTACTTTATAAATAAGGAGCCATTAAAATGATTTGTTAATTCGTTTTAACATTTATAATGGATTCTTTTTTGTACCGTAGAATATGTGTGTGTTGACCGTTTTTGAATAAATTTTATAAAGCTACACAGTTATTTTAGTAGGATTATCCCGATAGTTTCAATGTAGAACTCATACAATGTCTACTGATATTGTATGAGTTCTATTTTAGAATCTGTCGTGCTCAAAATTTTCTTTTTGTCTTTAAATATTGACTATGAATTATGTTCGGATGAATACCTACTTTTGCTTAATGGGCAGGACATAATAGCCAAAAGCTAAATCGAGCAAGGCACTCGCTTCTTGACGCAGTAACAGATCCTTCGGACGGAAGGTAAAAGATCCGTCAGCTTTGATAGTAGTATCAGGGTCTACGATTCCTTGTGAGGCAAGTGCTTGAATGGATTGGACCGCCCAGGTATCCGCAGCATCAAGCAATTTTACTTGATTAGCTTGGTCAGGCTGAATCTGCTTCAAGTTTTGAATCATGGTTGCTGCGCCCTGTCTGGTAATCGGCATTGTACGGTCATATCCTGGTATGCCTACTATAGATTTCTTTTTAATTTCTTCAGATTTCCCTGGGAAAATGCTCCACCCATGTGCAAGCAATAAGGCATCAAAAAATTCTCCTTGTGTCATGGTGCCCATCGGATCGAATAGATTGCCTGATTTAGCACTCATAATGTCTAAAGAATAAAGGTTGTCAATGTGGCTTCTGTATTTACTCTTTTGCGGTACGTCAGCAAAGGGCAGTTTGGGATTGATTTTTTGGGAGTGAGCAACAACGCCTAAGCCCTTGGGACTGGTGTAATAAAAGTACGTGATTTCTCCAGCCGTATTTTTTTTGAAAGCGATTTTGTTCCCTTCTGCATCTTCAAACAACAATGGATGAATCATTTTGAGAACTTGTTTTCCAGTTGTCCCCTCTTCCATGACCAAAGCCCCATTCTCATAGGTAAAGTAGGTACGAATTGCAACTGCACGTGTATTTTGGTACAAGCCCAAATATTTTTGAGCTTCCTTTTCTTCTAATGGGAGATAGAGTGTTTTCTTCGTCTTGGGAGCAGGGAAATAGTGATCCATGAACTCTTCATACACGTCTTTACTCATTATTGAATCATTATTGTAAGACATGAAGAATGCTGTTTTTTGTTCAGGAACCAAAACCATCAATGAAGAATGTCCAGGCATGTTCCCGCCTTTTAATATGACATGCTGACCGTTGGCAAGGTCGTTGAAATACGTCTCAAATCCAACTGTCGCAATAGGAATCGTCTTATCTGCGAAAAGTTGGTAGGCATGCATCATATCCATGCTTTTTTTACTTACGATTTCTTTATCTCCAAACTTTCCATTTTGTAGCTGCATAATCATGTAYTTTGACATRTCTTCYCCRGTRGACAAAATRCTTCCTTGTGGTCCATCAGTTGGAGCGTGCCCATTTGTTGAGTGAGGATTGCCAGAGGGATCGTAATGTGTAGCCATTCTCTTGAGAAGGTTAGGAGTAAAGCGCACACTGGTAGACTTCATGTCTAGTGGTTTGAAAATATTCTTTTCCATATATTGCGAGAAAGATTCACCAGCAACATTCTCCACTGCATATCCTGCAAGTAAAAATGCGAAGTTGTCGTACGTATAAGCTTCACCAGGCGACCGTATCACCGTCGGCATATGTTCAGGAAGGAAATCCTTAATAGGTATATATTGATTTATATATTCAGGTCCGATGACAGTGGTAATATCGGGGAAATCTACTCCACTGGTATAGGTTAACATATCAAATAGAGTGAGGGGTTTTCCTGTTTTATTAGGTATTGTTAATCCACCTAGATAGTGTTGTACATCTTGATCTAGTTTAAGCTTTCCTTTATCTACTTGTTGCATTACGGCCAAGGCGGTAAAAGTTTTCGAGACGGAAGCGATTTGGAAGACCGTGTCCTTATTGACGGGAACCTTCTTTTCTTTATCTGCATAACCGTACCCTTTATTGACAACGACCTTCCCATCATGGACGACGACAAAACTTGAACCGTTCACATTGTACTTCTTCATTTTCTCCTCAAATAATGGATCAGCAAAAGATTCTACTTCTTTTTCGGTATTGGGCGCTTTCGTCATTCGAATATCGGTCGTGGATGTTGATATTTTTGATTTTCCGCCTTCTAACGATTGTTGGGAACACGCAGAAATCATGCTAGTAGAAATAAGCAGAAGTGTGAGACTTATTTTATTCATTGTTTTTTTCATTTTCTGACTCTCCTTTGTCTTACTGGATTTTTTGTTTAGGTGATGAATTGCTAGGTCGTCAGCGTATGACTAGAGTATAGATAGCTACTAATCATGGTGGTTAGTGACATCTCGTCATGCATAGCTCTGTTTCCAATTCCTCAAATCACGTTATATTTCTATCATAGACAATGAAAATCTCTTTTTTCTTATCCATTTCTTACAAATTACTTACGTTCAAAAAAGTTTTTATAATAGGGGTAGAAAGACATCACCGTCAAGTTAGAAATGGATTGTTCCCAAAAAAGAAAAAAATGAGCAAAATTCTAATAAATACCTGTAAAATATTTTGTTCATACTTCTTCATTGCATTAGATAGTAATATAATTTATAATGTGTTTAAATGATTAAATTCTTCAACGGAAGGTAATGTGAGTGAAATGAACTGTAATGATAAAGTAAGGCATCTTTTAGAAAATTTAGGGCCGTGTTTTCAAGGGCTGGGAGATCCAACACGTCAGCAAATTGTATCACTTTTAATTGATAAGGATAGTTTGAATGTAACGCAAATTGCGGAACATATTCCCATGTCAAGACCTACTGTATCCCATCATCTGAAAATATTGAAACAATCCGGTTTACTTCAAGTTCAAAAAAAGGGTACTGAAATGTATTATTGTCTTGAATTTAATGAAACAATAAATCTGTTGAAAGAACTTGTTTCTTTAGTCGAAGCTGAATGTAAGAATTAGGTATTCATTTATAGTTTAGGGACACGCTTTGTCCTTTTTTTTTAACATTTTACGTTTAAACGTTTAAGTTTTTAATCATTTAAACTTATAATCTCGTATTAATTTAAATGGAGGTTTCATATGAATAAGAAAACAATATTAATTGTTGGTGGGTATGGAGTTGTTGGTAGTCAAATTGCTCAGATTTTACATGATAGGCATCCTAATTTGGAAATTAGATTAGGTGGAAGAACTGTAGGGAAAGCACTCCCTTTTGAATCTGAGAGAGTAAGAGTAGTCAAAGTAGACAATACAATAGATGATCCTTTAAGAAGTTTGGATGATAATCTAACATTAATTGTGAATGCGGTTAATGATCCTCAAGATAGACTACTTTTATCTGCAGTCCAAAAAAGAATTCCTTTGGTTGACATTACTCGTTGGACGGAACGTTTTCAAAGTTCTATTGCTCGATTGAAAAATGTTGAAGTTCAATCCCCTGTTGTATTAGCTTCAGGATGGATGGGAGGTACAGCAGCACTTTTTTCTAAAATTTATTCAAAAGATCTTCAAGATGTTACAGTTGATATCAATGCACTATATTCTCTTCAAGACAAAGCAGGACCCAATTCAACAGCATATATGGATCGCTTAACTATTCCATTTGAAGTAAAAGTACAAGAGGGAATACGCAAGGCCTATCCAATGACTGATCCAATCAAAGTCCGTTTTCCCAATGGCTATATAACAAAATGTTATCGTTTGGATACTCCTGATCATATAACTCTTCCAGGCTCAATTGATGCTATTTCAGCTAACTTTCGTATCGCTTTTGATAACAAAATGTCCACATACGGACTGGTTTCTCTAGTAAATACAGGAATTTGGAAAATGATTAGCGGGGAAAAATTCACAGGTTTACGGAAAAATATTCTCTATAAACCTGGAAAGGGAAGTGCACATAACATAGTTATTTACCTTAATGGTTATGATGCTGCTGGTGTATTCCATAGACGAGATGTGAGCATATCCGATCCGTTAGGTCAGACACATCTCACTGCCTTAGGAGCAGCTATCCAAGCAGAGCATATTTTACAAATATCTGATAGTTCGGTTCCAAATTCTAAAATTTACTTTCCAGAAAATCTAGTAAATCTGGGTGTAGGTACATCTGCAATTTTAGATTTTTATAAAGAACATGGAGTTAATATTACGACAGAAAATATATAAAAGGTATCATTCCACACGTGGTAATACACATACTGCTATCAAGCTAAAATAAAGAAACCATTTTGATTAATCTTTTTTCAAAATGGTTTCTTTTTATTGGACGTAAAATATAACAAAGATAGTAAAGATGAAACTAGATCACTTAAAATTCATGAGGTTTGTTTTGTATTTAGATTATAGAGAATAAATCTTACATAAATGTAATGAAGGTGTAAGGTTATGAGATAGTTATTCATTTTGTTTTTCTCTAGAATGTAAAGAGTACATGACAGATTAGAACAAGACATCGTAGGAGGAAATGAAAAATGAAGAAATTATTATTAGGATTAGTTGGGATAGCTATATTAGCTATTGGATGTATGAATGTTTTCCATAATGAAGTAACAGATAGATATAATCCACTTGTAAAAGAGGATTGGTTATATGTGAAGGCAAAAGAATCTGGAAGAGTATCAACAGTTGGGGAAGCGAAGCAAGCAGGAGACTTTAAGCTTAGTGGTTATTATGGTTCTGGCGCACAAAGAGAAATTAAGTTTTATGCACCTCGTGGACTTAAAGAAGGCACTTATGTAAGAGTAAAAACAAAAGGTGAATATGTAGAAACGTTTGAAGAAGTACAAGTAAATAATGTCCCGAAAGATATTAAAGAAAAATTGGACAAGTAAAAATAAGGTTTGTTAGAAAAAATAGATGTTAGTGAAGATGTTTTGATGAAAAAAATAAAGATAATAGAAAGTAATTAATAAAGCGATTAGAGGATGAAATTGAGGAAGCTTTCACTTTTTTCATGTATATGGAAATAAAGTTCTTTTTTATATTATAAAGTTACATAGAAATGAAAGTTGATATTCTCAAATACGAGGGTATCGGCTTTTTCCATATAAAGATATAATATTTGGGATAGAGTTATTCAACAAACGGGGAGAATTAATGGGAGGTCATTATGGGATTATTTGAATATAAAGAACGATTTAAAAAACAAGTAGAATGCTATGAATTATCTGAGGAACAGTTACAATTTACAGGTACACCAAAGAAATGTGTAGCATTATCAAAAGCCGATACTGACAGACATTCAATATTATTTCTTGTAAATAATGAGCTTGTAACATTTTTCGTACTTCATGAAAATGCRGGTGTAAATCCTTATTCTAAAAATCCAAAAGCTATGTTGTTGCGAGCGTTTTCAACGAATTATTATTATCAAGGAAAGGGGCATGCCAAACAATCATTATTGTTACTACCTGACTTTGTACGCAAAGAATATCCACATATTAGTGAAATTGTATTAGCGGTAAATGTGAAAAACATTACTGCACAGTTATTATATAAAAAATGTGGTTTTATTGATGAAGGTGTACGAAAAATAGGGAAAAAAGGCGAACTTATTATTATGAGCTATTATTTATAAGAGAGATATTGTGAAAGATTCGACAACCGAATTAAAAAGTGTAGTTTAGTGTTTTCTAAATAAACTACACTCATTATAAAATATTTATAGACTAAAAAGAAGCTTTCTATGTTACATGATGATCCAGAAAGTATACACTTCCAGCCGGCATCTATCTTTGGACAACTGGCTCTTGAGTTCCTTCTCCCCTGACTTCCCATCACTTCTCTTACATGCTTCTCTAACCAGAATTTAGAAGTCTTTAAAAACTTTAAATCTATACCAAAAGCCCAATACAATTCGTAAATAATTTTTAATTATAGAACTATTTTTCTGTGATAAAATAAAGCAGGGCTATGGTAGGAAAAGCGATTCCTATCCATAATGTTAAACTCCATCCGCCTAAGGCGTATGCCCATCCACCAATAAAGGATCCAACAGCACCTCCTAAAAAGAAAATAGCCATAAATAGCCCGTTTAATCGACTACGAATTTCTGGACTCAACGAGAAAATTAAACGTTGGCTAAGCACAAGGTTTGCAGATACTCCCATGTCCAACAGAATTGCAGCAATTACTAAAACAGCTATTCCAATGGGCGAACTACTTTGAATAATAAGTGGTAGTAATAAAGAAATAATAACAACAGTGAGAGCTACACCAGTGGCGGGTCGTGTCCAGCCAAGATCAGCTAGACGACCACCTATTGGAGCGGCTATTGCACCTGTAATTCCGACAAGTGCATATAATGCTATAGCGGTCTGAGAAAAACGAAAAGTAGGACTAGACAATAATAACGGAACAGTGGTCCAGAATAAGCTGAAAGCCCCAAATACACAAGCATGATAAATTGCGCGACGGCGTAAAATTGGAGTAGTTCGTAGTAGTTGCCACATTGAACTAAGTAAGGCGTTATAATTTGTTTTTGCCGCTGGTTTCCTAGTAGGGAGTACTTTCAATAATACAAACGCCAAGACAATAATTACAGTAGCAGATAAAGCAAATATTGCATTCCATCCCCAAATATCGGCTACTAGACTAGATATCGGACGCGCAAGCATAATACCTAATAACAGACCACTCATGACATTGCCAACTACGCGACCGCGTGCATTTTCCGATGAAAGATATGATACAAGAGGTACGAGCACTTGCGCTGCGACCGACCCCAGTCCGATAAAGAATGAAACTACTAACAACAAGATTGCGTTTTTTACAAAAACCATGGCAGTGAGAGCAACTGCACTTAGAAATAACAATATAATTATCAATTTTCTATTCTCAACAATATCCCCTAAAGGTACAAGAAATAGTAGGCCAACAACATATCCAATCTGAGTTAGTGTTACAATTAATCCAGCGCTACTATTAGAAAGCCCAATTACATTACTAATTACCCCAATTAAAGGCTGGGCATAATAAAGATTAGCCACAATGATACCACATGCAGTTGCTAGAAGAATGATTAAACCCGATGAAATCTCCTTATCAATTGCTTTATTTTTAAAATTAGACATATCTATTTCCTCCCATATTTTTATTTCAAAATTACTGAATCGCCTTGGCAAGAACTACTGTACTACCATTGTTCATTGTTCTAAATTGAGCCTGAACTACTTTCCGTTCTTCTTTCAAAAAATCCAATTTCCCCACTTTTTATTCCCCTTTTCTAAATATTTTTTAGTAATTCACTTTGTGGATTTGGAAACCTGTTTAAAGCCCTTACCATTAAAAAATGCTAGGTAATTAATAAACTGAACGTTTAGTTTATTAATTACCTAGAATATATACTAAACGTTCAGTTTTGTAAATAGGCTATTTTATTATTCGTTCATATTAAGTATACTAAACGTATAGTTTATGTTCTTGAAAGGAATGATTAATGTGCAAGGTAAAAGAGGTAGACCACGTAATATCGAAACCCAAAAGGCTATCCTTTCAGCATCCTATGAGTTATTACTGGAAAGTGGCTTTAAAGCAGTCACAGTTGATAAAATTGCAGACCGTGCTAAAGTTAGCAAAGCTACGATTTATAAATGGTGGCCAAATAAGGCTGCTGTGGTAATGGATGGTTTTCTTTTTGCTGCTGCAGCCAGATTGCCTGTACCTGACACAGGTTCAGCATTGAATGATATCCTAACTCACGCCACAAGTTTAGCCAGCTTTTTAATAAGTCGAGAAGGCACTATTATTACTGAGTTAGTTGGCGAAGGGCAATTCGATTCGAAACTAGCAGAGGAATATCGTGCTCGCTATTTCCAACCACGTCGACTGCAAGCAAAGCAACTTCTGGAGAAGGGAATTAAAAGAGGCGAATTAAAAGAAAACCTTGATGTTGACTTAAGCATCGATCTCATTTACGGACCAATCTTCTATCGGTTGCTAGTAACCGGTGAAAAGTTGGATGATTCCTATGTACATGACTTGGTTATAAACGCATTCGAAGGGATACGTTTGAAGTGATTAATATTAAAATAAAGATTTAGAAATTCTACTGTCTCCTATGCGGAGGCAATTTATATTAACTTGGTAAATAAAGTATTTAATTTTTAAAAACTGATGTATATGGAGTGGGCTCCCAATACATCAGTTTAAGAATTAAGGGGATGTTAAAAAACGTCTTGTTAAAAAGAATCAAGATAATTACTCTAAAAGTAACGTCATGCAAATAATTTTCGTTATGGGGGTAATATAATAACTTAAGTTGATGGGCATGTGGTGCTACCCCACATCCATCAACTTAAGGATTTAGACTATTCTTGAAGTTAAAAGCACGTTACTATTCTCTTATGTTAATGAGAAAGGGTGACGTGCTTTTTATGAATATGCATCAAAAACAAGAGTTGTCTTTATTTGCCGAAGAGTTATATCGCTAT
>NZ_JBFTMA010000125.1:0-8829 GCF_056396725.1 Bacillus sp. 05T31 | reverse complement strand
CAAGGGTACGAGGAGACGCTCGAGGCGTTTGAAAAAAGTTTAAAGAAATTACAAATGGACTATGTAGATTTATATTTAATACATTGGCCGATAAGAGGGAAGTATGTTGATACGTACCGTGCTCTAGAAAAGCTATATGAAGAAGGTAAAGTGCGTGCCATTGGTGTTTCTAATTTTCATAAACATCATTTAGAACTGTTATTACCAAATTGCAAAGTGAAGCCGATGGTAAACCAAGTTGAACTTCATCCAATGCTAGCGCAATTTGAATTGCGTGATTTCTGTCAAGGTGAGCAAATTCAAATGGAAGCATGGAGTCCTTTAATGAGAGGCGGCGAAGTATTCCAGCATCCAATTATTCAGGCTATTTCTAAAAAATATGAAAAGTCACCTGCACAAGTTATATTAAGGTGGGATATTCAAAGTGGGATTGTGACTATTCCTAAATCTGTTACGCCATCTCGTATTAAAGAGAACTTTACTATTTTTGATTTCTCATTAACTGAAGAAGAGATGGATCAAATTAATACGTTAAATCGTAATTTACATGTAGGAACGAATCCTGATAAATATGATACGTTATAAAAAAAGACTGCCGCCTAGTGTTGGGGGCAGTCTTTTGCTTTTATCGGTATCAATATTTTAGCGATGCAAAGCATATGAATCATACTTAACAATCTTTTGAAGTTGTACATATTCTTCTTTYGTTAAAGATAACTGTTGGCTAGCTTGTATATTTTCTTGCAATTGTTGAATAGAGCTTGCACCAGGTATAACAGCTGCAACAGTTTCGTTATGTAAGCAATATTGAATAGCTGTTCCTGTTAAAGAGCTTTCTCCGATTATTTCTTTTACACTCGCGAGTGTCGAATATAACTCATCGTAAGAATAAGAGAGGTAATCTTTTTCTTTTACTCTTTCTATCTTTCTTGCATTATTGTTAGTTAAAATCCCTTTTGCAAGTGGTCCGCGAGCAATAACGCTAATTTGCTGTTCATTAAGAAGCGGGAACCATTCTTCTGGGCGACGATTTAAAAGGCTGTATTCCATTAATATGCTAACGATATTTGATCGTTTTGCATACTCACGAATGACATTTGGACGTATAGAAGAGATACCATAATGACGAATAATCCCTTCTTTTTTTAATTCTTCAAAGGCTTCAACTGTTTCATCTATAGGATCTTCAATCGTCCCGCCATGCAGTTGATATAAATCAATATAATCTGTTTGAAGTCTACGTAAACTCTCTTTTACTTCGGYCTTTATATAAGCTTTAGAAGGATCCCAAGACCAACCGTTTTTTTCTTCTGTCCATCGATTTCCAACCTTTGTTGTAAGAACAATTTGGTCGCGTTTTCCTTTCAGAGCTTTTCCAACAAATTCTTCATTTAATCCATAATCGTATAAGTCCGCTGTATCAAAAAAATTAATTCCTAAATCGATTGCCTCATCGATAATACGCATAGCTTCAGCCTCAGATGCACCGAGAGACATACAGCCAAATCCAATTTCCGTAACATATAAATCTGAGTTTCCTAATTGACGTTTTTTCATAGGTCAACCTCCTTACCTTTATTGTACGAAAGGGGAAGGAGGTTGACAAACGTTTACTTTTTATTTGCTGTAATCCACTCTTGTACAGTTGTATACTCTTTTCCATATTGTTTTAGCTTATGACGAATTTGCCATGCTTTGCCGACTAAAGTGACGCGATTTGGTAAAATGTAAACTTTCATTTCTATCACGCTCCTTTCAATGTGGTAAAATGTATGAAGAAYGATTAGGAAATAGAACAGGGAGATGAAGTAGTATGAGTAATCTTGCAGAAAGAACAGTAAAAACTGAACCGATTTTTGATGGTAGAGTTATAAAAGTTCGTGTTGATGATGTAGTATTACCAAATGGAGAAATGAGTAAACGTGAAATCGTAAATCACCCTGGGGCAGTTGCTATTATTGCTATTACTGATGAGGGGAAAATTGTACTCGTTGAGCAGTATCGTAAAGCTCTCGAAAAGGCAATTGTGGAAATTCCTGCTGGGAAGTTAGAACCTGGGGAAAAGCCAGAGGTAACAGCAGTTCGTGAATTAGAAGAAGAAACAGGATATGTATGTGAAAATATGGAGCTTATTACATCTTTCTATACATCACCTGGTTTTGCAGATGAGATTTTATATGTATATAAAGCGACAGGATTAAAACAAAAAGAAAATAAAGCAGCTTTAGATGAAGATGAATTTGTGGAATTAATGGAAGTGTCATTAGAAGAAGCGATTGATCTTATGAAAGACCTTCGCATACATGATGCTAAGACGATGTTTGCAGTACAATATTTACAATTACAAAAATAAACACTCGCCTAAGGCGAGTGTTTTTAGTTGATTTTTGCATATACACGTGCATCGCGTAAGCTGCCATCGGGTGCTAGGAAATCATTTTCCATTGTACCTTCTAAAATAAATTCTAGACGTTCTGCTAAGTTACATGCGTTTATATTTGTTGCATCAGTACGAATTTCAATTCTTCTAGCACCTAGTTTATCAAATGCAAATTGAATCGCACCTTTAATGGCTTCTGTCATATAGCCATGCTTTGTATAAGCGCTATGTAGCCAAAAGTGAAGTGAAAACTTTGGAATATCCCAGTTTTCAGGCTTGAGCGTAATAGCTCCGATGAATGTACCAGATACTTTATCGTATAAGTGGAAATCAAGTATTTCACGAAGTAAAAACTGTCCGTGAGCTTCGCGAACAATTTCTTCAGCACGTTCTTCTGTTTCAGCTGTAATTGGCATCCATGGTAATAAGTCTTCTAGCGAAGCTTGGATTGCTTCATATACTTCTGTTCCATCACCTGGAAACGGCTTACGTACTTGCAAGCGCTCAGTTTGAAATAATGTTGGAAAATCTAATAATAATGGTTTCAAGAGAAATCCCTCCTATTCTCTACTTTTTAGTTTAGCAAAGTAGAGCGGAATTTCAATGCTAATTCGTCATACTTTTTTTCTTTCTTTCATACATTTTTAGTAAGAGTGTGAACGGAGGGAAGGAAAATGTGGCGAAAAACGTGGCAAGACCGTGTAATGTCTCACATACAGGAAAATTCTTCACTATATATATTTAATGCGGTTTTATTACTGATGGGAGTAATATTTGGAGCGATTCTTGTGAATAGTTTACAAATAAACCAAAAGCAAGATTTATCATTTTATTTACAGCGTTTTTTTGGACAAGTTTCTAAAGGAGAATTTGCTGTCGCAGGCGAAATGTTTCGAGAAAGTTACTTTTCGCAATTAAAATATATCGGCTTTATTTGGATTTTGGGGATTTCAATTATTGGGTTGCCGCTCATTTTTATCTTACTATTTTTAAAAGGGGTAGTTGTTGGATTTACAGTAGGTTTTTTAGTAAGTCAGCACGGATGGAATGGACTATTATTAGCATTTGTATCTGTATTGCCACAAAATTTAATTATAATTCCTGTATTTCTCGTAATGACAACAATTGCTGCAAGCTTTTCCTTACGCATGATTAGGCATCAATTTATTCGGAAAATAACTGAGCCACTATTACCGTTATTAATTCGCTATACATGCTTTTTTCTCGTGATTGGAGCGGTATTAGCTATTGCTTCCAGTGTCGAAGTGTATGCATCACCAGTTTTAATGAAAGAAGTTGTGGAGGCTATTAACAAACAATAAATACTTTTTGAGAATAATTATCAATTTGTTTTTATTGTTTTTCTTTTGACAGGAGCCCTTCTTCTGATATAATGGTGTAAGAGTGGCGAGGAGGGAGTAGTACCGAATGGAAGAAAGAATTGAACGAATTAAGAAGCAATTACATGCAGCGAGCTATAAATTGACACCACAACGTGAAGCAACAGTTCGTGTGCTGCTAGAAAATGAAGAAGATCATTTAAGCGCAGAAGATGTATACCTCCTTGTAAAAGAAAAGTCGCCAGAGATCGGATTAGCAACCGTTTATCGAACTTTAGAGTTATTGTCTGAGTTGAAAGTTGTCGATAAAATTAACTTTGGAGACGGTGTTTCGCGTTATGACTTACGCCAAGAAGGTGCACAGCGTTTCCATCATCATTTAATCTGTACCCAATGCGGTGCTGTACAAGAAATACAAGAAGATTTACTTGGTGAAGTGGAGAGTAAAGTGGAACGAGACTGGAGCTTTAAGGTGAAAGATCATCGTTTAACATTCCATGGGATTTGTAAAAATTGTCAAGAAAATGAAACGGATGAAAAATAACCTTTTCCTATTTAACTAGGAAGAGGTTTTTTATTTGAATAAGGTATAAATTGATGAAAGCTTGGCATATGTTGTAATAACTTATATTTTGGAGGAATTTACAATGCGCCGAGCTTTAAAATTAACTTTTGATGGGATGAAAGTATTTTTATTATTTACAAGTTGTACGATTTTGTTTTATTTCGCTATACTATGGATAAATGAAGAATATGAAAGTTACCATCGTTATGAAAAGCCAAAAGAAGAGACTGTAGAAAAAGTATCAGGGAATGAGGAGCCGGAAAAGGATGCTTTCGTAAATAGAATGATGTTTTTCTATGAAAATGGGGAGTAGTGTAGATTGGAAGATCAATTAAAAGATTTTATTCATTATATGATTGTTGAAAAAGGTTTAGCGAAAAATACAGTTGTATCTTATGAACGCGATTTAAAAAGCTATGTGAAGTATTTGCAAAATGTAGAACAAACGAAGACGTTTCATGAAGTGACACGCTTGCATATTGTTAACTTTTTGCAGCATTTAAAAGAAAACGGGAAATCTTCAAAAACATTGGCGCGTCATATTGCATCGATTCGTTCGTTTCATCAATTTTTACTTCGTGAACGAGCAGTGGAGCATGACCCATCGGTACATATTGAAACGCCACAAGGGGAACGGAAATTACCAAAAGTATTATCAATCGACGAAGTGGAAGCATTGCTTCAAACACCGAAAACTGCAAGTGCTTTTGGGATTCGTGATAAGGCAATGTTAGAGTTGTTGTATGCAACAGGACTTCGTGTTTCAGAATTAATTGCATTAAATTTAGAAGATGTGCACTTAACGATGGGATTTGTTCGCTGTATCGGGAAAGGGAACAAAGAAAGAATTATTCCACTAGGAAGCTTAGCGACAGAAGCGATTCAAAAGTATATTGAAAAAGGAAGAAGAGAATTGATGGGTAAAAAAGCAGTAGATGCGCTCTTTTTAAACCATCATGGTAATCGATTATCGAGACAGGGATTTTGGAAAATTTTAAAACGGCTAGCGAAAGAAGCGAATATTGCAAAAGAGCTTACACCGCATACGTTGCGTCACTCTTTTGCTACGCATCTATTAGAAAATGGGGCAGACTTACGTGCTGTACAGGAAATGCTTGGACATGCAGATATTTCGACGACACAAATTTATACGCACGTTTCAAAAACTAGATTAAAAGATGTATATAAACAGTTTCACCCGAGAGCATAGTCACTATGCTCTTTTTTCATAGATTAAGAAGAGTGAACCATTTCACAGAAACTTCACAAACATTTCGTACATTGTTTTCAGCAGAAGACTAGAATATTACAATGTATTTCCTCTATACTAAGGAAAGTATGAAGGAGGAAATGAAGATGAAAAAACTTATTATTACATTATTTATCGCGATGCTAGCATTGGCTGGCTGTAATACAAACAAAGAAGAACCGAAAAAAGAAAAAAAACTTGAAGCTGTAAAAGTAGCAGTTCAAACGAATCCGAAAGAAATTAAACCAGGTGAAAAAACAGAAGTACAAGCACTTGTTACACAAGGAAAAGAAAAAGTAACAGATGCTGATGATGTAAAGTTTGAAATTTGGAAAGATGGCGACGAGAAGCGCGAGATGCTAGATGGTAAGCATAAAGGRAAAGGTGTTTATGCWGTAGARAAAACATTYGAAACKGATGGAGTATATCATRTTATTACTCATACAAATGCACGTGAAATGCATGTTATGCCAGAAGTAAAAGTGGCTGTGGGAAATGCAAAAGTTGAAGATGCGAAAAAAGAAGAAGGTCATGGGGATCATAAAAGTGATACGATGATACATCTTATGGCTGGTGATATTAAAGCAAATGCTGARTCAACAATGAAACTTCATTTRAARCAAAAAGAAGAAGCGTTAACTGGTGCTGAAGTACAACTTGAGATTTGGAAAGACGGCGTTGAAAAACACGAATTTATTCCGGCGAAAGAAGGGAATAAAGGGGAGTATGAAAGTAAACATACTTTCAAAGAGAATGGTGCTTATAAAGTGAAAGTTCATGTAAGAAAAGGTGAACTACATGAACATAAAGAAGAAACAGTAGAAGTAAAATAAAAAGTAGCTCTTTAGAGCTGCTTTTTATTTTAGGGAATAWGTYATRAAATGATTAGCACTTCTTTGCAGAATGGATTACAATAGAAGGGTAAAGAAAATGAGRAATTCTACGAAAATGTATTAAAAAGAAAGCGTAAACATGTTATGATATCAATATCAGATGTCTGACATCTGACTTGGAAAAACCTAGAAGTTTTTTGGTTCGTTTGAAAGTGAAACGAAAAAGTTAGAGAATGATTTAAAGCAGTACTGTTTAATAATGAGGACGAAAGATAATTCCCATTGATAACAGTTTCACTTTATAGCGTTTTGAACATACTACAAGAAGTAGAACTGAACATATAGGAGGTTGCAGTTATGAATAAATATAAACGTATTTTCCTAGTCGTAATGGACTCTGTGGGAATCGGTGAAGCACCAGATGCTGAGCAGTTTGGTGATTTAGGTTCTGATACAATTGGTCATATCGCTGAACATATGAATGGATTACACATGCCAAACATGGTGAAATTAGGCCTTGGTAATATTCGTGAAATGAAAGGAATCTCTAAAGTAGAGAAACCGCTTGGATATTATACAAAAATGCAAGAGAAATCTACAGGTAAAGATACAATGACAGGTCACTGGGAAATCATGGGCCTTTACATTGATACACCATTCCAAGTGTTTCCTGAAGGATTCCCGAAAGAATTACTTGATGAATTAGAAGAAAAGACAGGTCGTAAAATTATCGGTAATAAACCAGCTTCTGGAACTGAGGTACTTGTTGAGCTTGGTCAAGAACAAATGGAAACAGGTTCTTTAATTGTTTACACTTCTGCTGATAGTGTATTACAGATCGCAGCTCATGAAGAAGTAGTACCACTTGAAGAGCTATATAAAATTTGTAAAATCGCACGTGAATTAACATTAGATGAGAAGTACATGGTAGGGCGTGTTATTGCTCGTCCGTTCGTTGGAGAGCCAGGAAACTTCACACGTACACCAAATCGTCATGACTATGCGTTAAAACCATTTGGTCGCACAGTAATGAATGAACTTAAAGATAGCGATTATGATGTAATTGCTATTGGTAAAATTGCTGATATTTATGATGGCGAAGGGGTAACTGAATCACTTCGTACGAAATCAAATATGGATGGAATGGACAAGCTTGTAGATACATTAAATATGGACTTTACAGGTATTAGCTTCTTAAACTTAGTTGACTTTGATGCATTATTTGGTCATCGCCGTGACCCACAAGGGTACGGAGAAGCCTTGCAAGAATATGACGCACGTCTTCCAGAAGTATTCGAAAAACTAAAAGAAGATGACCTATTATTAATTACAGCAGACCACGGTAATGATCCAGTACATCCTGGTACTGACCATACACGTGAATATGTACCGTTATTAGCATATAGCCCAAGCATGAAAGAAGGCGGACAAGAGTTATCACTTCGTCAAACATTTGCTGATATTGGCGCAACTGTAGCAGAAAACTTTAATGTTAAAATGCCAGAACATGGAACAAGCTTCTTAAACGAGCTAAAGAAATAGGGGGATAAACAGATGAATCGTGAACTAATTACAAAATCAGCTTCATACTTAAAAGAGAAATTTCAAGAGACACCACAAGTAGGACTAATCCTTGGATCTGGACTAGGTGTATTAGCAGATGAAATYGARAAYGCAGTAACAGTACCATACAGTGAAATCCCTGAATTCCCRGTTTCAACTGTAGAAGGACATGCAGGTCAACTTGTATTCGGTACACTTCAAGGTGTAACAGTAGTAGCAATGCAAGGACGTTTCCATTTCTACGAAGGATATGACATGCAAAAAGTAACATTCCCAGTTCGTGTTATGAAAGAACTAGGTGTAGAAACAGTTGTTGTAACGAACGCAGCTGGTGGTGTAAATACATCATTTGAACCAGGCGATCTTATGTTAATTTCAGACCAYATTAACTTCATGGGTACGAACCCATTAATCGGACCAAATGATTCTGAAATGGGTGTACGTTTCCCTGATATGTCTACATCATATACGCCAGAACTTCGCGAAATGGCGAAACAAGTTGCAGYAGATTTAAATATTAAAGTACAAGAAGGTGTATATGTTGGAATGACAGGTCCTGTATATGAAACACCTGCTGAAATTCGTATGCTTCGTACACTTGGCGGAGATGCAGTTGGTATGTCAACAGTACCTGAAGTAATTGTAGCTCGTCATGCTGGTATGAAAGTACTTGGTATTTCTTGTATTTCAAATATGGCAGCTGGTATTTTAGATCAGCCACTTCACCACGATGAAGTAATCGAAACGACAGAACGTGTTAAAGCTAACTTCTTAGCATTAGTAAAAGCAATTGTAAAACAAATGAAGGGGTGACTTCACAATGAGAATGGAGCTAACTTCTTAGCATTAGTAAAAGCAATTGTAAAACAAATGAAGGGGTGACTTCACAATGAGAATGG
>NZ_JBFTMA010000124.1:0-8928 GCF_056396725.1 Bacillus sp. 05T31 | reverse complement strand
ATCACTTGTACTGTGAATAACACGATAATTGTTTCGTTCGGTTCCAAATTAGTAGCGACTAGGAAACCGATATTCGGATTCGCTAGTGGAGAGCGTTCCCCATTAATGAAGACCGTACCGTTCATAAATTGTAAACCTGCTGGAATGGTGTCTTGTAATGAAATATTTGAAAGTGAAATCTCGGAAGTATTCGTAATACGCACTGTATAATCAAAATATTGGTTTAAATAAGCAGAGCTGACGGAAGCATTTTTTATCACTGCTGCCGTTATAAATTGAACTGGTATACGAACAATATTCGAATTAACGATGAAAGTAATAATCGGATCCTGTGGTGTCAATTGGAAAGCAGCTGTAACTGTTGCGGAATTGATAATTGTACTGTTTGAAGGAATAGAAGATACGAGAGCTTTAAATGTTATCGTTGCTACTCCATCTGCCGATAAGGAACCAATGTTAATACCAGTGTCTGGTCGAATATTTGGAACCGGAGTACCGTTAATTGTTACACTGTTTTCTATAAATGTTGTACCAGCTGGAATCATATCTAAAACGGAAGTACTTACTGTAGGAATTGGGGAATGATTAAATACCTCTAATGTGAATGTAATAATATCTCCTATAACGACAGAAGATTTGTCAGCGTTTTTCTCAATGCGCACCATTGGATCAACGATCGTTGTTGTAACGGTATTTGTTTGCTTTGTAATTGTAATAGGTGGTTCATTCGGATCAATGGTAACAGTATAGGAAACAGAAGCGTCGTTATTGATWGYAGKTTGAAGAGTCGAAGAAGATAYTGTTACTTGGAAMGTAATGAYARCAGATTCATTAGGRGCAAGGTTTCCTAATGKAATACCATTTTCRGGATTCGCATTMGGCTGATTGATCCCGTTAATCGTAACACTGCCAGTAATGAAAATTGTATCTACTGGTACGGTGTCTATGGCAAGAAGGTCTTCAATCGTTACATTACCGCTATTAGTAATTGTAATTGTATACGTTAAAGTTTGACTAGGTAATGCATTCGTGGCATTAACAGATTTTATGGCAACAACATTATCATTTTGGACAGTTGTTGTGACAGTATTTGTTGTAGTCGTATTTGTAACAGGTAAGTTATTCGGGTTGACTATATAGTTAAAGGTAGTAATTGCTTTGTTGTTGAGTTCATTTGGTGTTGGAATAGAAGTTACAGTTACTTGGAATGAAGCGATGGCATCTCCACCTACAATTATAGTACCAATTGGTATGCCGCTTACTGGATTAACTCCCGGAACAGTTTCTCCGTTTACAATGACACTATTTTCTATAAACGTAGTACCTTGAGGAATAATATCTTGAATGACTACATCATCTGCTGAAACATTACCAGTTTGATTTAGTGTAATCGTATACGTTAACGTATCACCGACCGTTGCAAATGCAAGGTCAACAGTTTTATTGCTATTTAAATTCACGTGATGAATTTCTGTTACGGCAGCTGATGAAATAATAGTTTCGGTAATAGGTGGCCTATCTGGTACCGTGTATTCATATTCAATTGTACTCGTGTTAGAGATTGGATTTGTTTGCGGAATGGAAGTAACCCGGACTTGGAATAGAATAGTTGCTGTCGTATTAGGCGGAATGTTATCAATTTGTATACCGCTAAGTGGATTGTCATTTGGACGAGCGGTGCCATTCACAATAACACTGTTCTCTATAAAGCTCGTATTTGCTGGGATGATATCAGTAACGATAATGTTTTCTACTTGTATATTCCCATTGTTTGTGATGGAAATTGTGTAAGGGATGATAGTTTGTAGGCCAGCATATTGGATAGGCGTTGTTTTTGTTGCAATTACATTAGCAGAAATAACTTCAGTGAAGGTAATATTACTAGTCGATATTTGTTCTTCACCATTAATTGTATAACGAGAAGTGGATTGATTTTGAATACGACCGCTAGCTGGAAGAGCTAACACAGTAACGGAAAACGTGACTGGGATAGAAACGTTAGGTGCAATCGTTCCTACAAGTATACCAGTACTTGGATTCGCGTTAAGCTGAGGAATATTATTTACTAAAACGCTACCGTCTATAAAGGTTGTTCCATCAGGTATGTTGTCTGTAAATACAACAGCAGTAGCATCTGTATTTCCTATATTCGTTAAAGTTGTTGTATAAGTTAAAATGTCGCCAATCGTTACAGAAGTCGAATTAACAGTTTTCAGTGAAACGATATCRGCRTCATTAATTTGGACGAAAGTAGTATTRGAAGTAGTAGATTTTTGAATTGGTGCAAAGTCAGGATTGAAAATAAAGTCGTAGACGATRTTTGCAGTATTAGGCGTTGGATTTAAAGTTGGTAAATTCGTAACGGAAACTTGGAACGTTATTGTAGTCGCTTGCCCTGACGCAATATTAGGAATGAAAAAGCCGATATTCGGATCTGCTGCAGGAAGTACAGTGTTGTTAACTGTTACACTTCCCGGAATAAATACTGTTCCATCTTCTATAGTATCTGTAAAAAAGATGGAGTTAGTTGTAGTAGATCCGTTATTTTGAATGAATACTGTATATTCAATGGTGTCATCAATATTAGCTAATACTTTATTAGCGGATTTTGTAGCGATAAGAATCACATCAATAAATTGTATATTTGTAGTATTGGAAGAGGTCGTTTCTGAAATTGGTGGTGCRCTTTGTTCCGGTTGATATTCATAGTGTATAACAGCGATATTATTAATAGTATTTTGTGCAGGTATAGAGACTACAGTTACTTGGAACGTAACAATAATGGTATTATTTGGAAGGGTAATACCAAGATTGATACCGGTAATTGGATTTTCGTTAGGTCTTGGTATGCCATCTACAAGGATGCTAGTTGGAACGAATGTGGTGCCAGCAGCAATTGCGTCAATTAGGAGAGTATTTGTAATAGGTACTGTACCAGCGTTTGTAACGGCGACTGTATATGTGATGATTTGACCGATACGTGTAATGGATCTATTGGCGGATTTAATTGCACTAACATTTGCCGTCCGCACTTCCGTGTTTACTGCATTTGATAACGATCTACGCTGAATAATCGGAGAGCTAGGGTCAATTTGGTATTCGTACGAAGTGTCTGAAATATTAATGACTTTATTGCCGGACGGTATATTTGTAAGTTGTACTTGGAATGAAATAGTGACTGTTTCATTTGGTTGTATCGTGCTGAGAGTTACTCCGTTTTCAGGATTCGTGCCAGGCTGAATCACATTATTTATTGATAAGCTATCTTCAATGAATATAGTACCTTCTGGAATGTTATCAATAAACACGGTATTGTTAGCTGGAATGGTTCCTATATTTTGTAGTGTATTTGTGTAGGTAATAATTTGCCCAATTGATACGAAAGTTACATCCGCGCTTTTAACAGAAATAATATTTGCATTTTGAAGTGATGTTGTAACAATGTTAGAATTTGCAGAGCGATTCACCGGTGGAGCTGTAGGAATACTTACATATTGGTAATTTGCAGAAGATTGATTTACAATTTCGGTTTCAGTAGGTGGATTGTTTGTTTGCACTTGAAATAGTATYGTTTTGGAACTGTTTGCTGGAATYGTTCCAAKTGGYATTCCGTTTTCTGGATTTACACCTGGYTGCAGGACACCGTTAATTGTGACACTATCGGRAACGAATGTAGTCCCAGCTGGAATAGAATCTGTAAAAATAATATTTATTGCGTCAACATTGCCGATATTTTTCACTTCAGAAATATAAAGTATAGTTCCGCCAATATCCACAGTTATTGGATTGGACGTTTTTGTAACTGTCAATTGTGCTTGCACGAAATTTGTAATGACGATATTACTTGTAGATGTTTCAGTAATAGGCGGTTGTCCTGGGTCTAGTTGAATTGTATATGTTGTATTAGATTGATTTGTAATCGATTCTTGCGAGAATGAATCGTTAATAAGAATTTGGAACGAAATAAGGTGAGTAGCGTTTGCTACTAGGTTAGGCAAAGCAACCCCTACATTTGGATTKGCACCAAGTATAGCTGTTCCATTAAGTGTAAAACTATTTTCTACGAATGTAGTCCCTTCTGGAATAGTATCTGAAAATATGAGATTAGTAGCTGGAATATTTCCGGTATTTTCTAGCGTTATCGTATAAGTCAAAATATCACCTGTTGTTGCTTGTTGTGCATTGACTGCTTTTAAAGAAAGAATATTCGCATCCGAAATTTGTGTGAAAGCTGGATTAGACGTAATTGTTCGAGAGATGATAGGAGCAGTTGGATCGGCGATAAAAGTATAGTCAATACGGGCTATATTAGAAATTGGATTTACGTTTGGAATGGATTGAACGATAACTTGGAATGTGACGGTGACGATTTCTGACGGCGCGATGGAGTTTAATGGTATCCCTACATTTGGATCGGCACCTGGAACTGAAACGCCATTAATGGTCACGCTATTCGGAATAAATGCAGTTCCTTCTGGGACCAAATCTGTTAAAGTAACTGTATTTGCAGTAGTATTTCCGTTATTTTGAACGACTACTGTGTAAGTGATTGTACCGTCGGTAGATTGTACGAGAGAATCTGTATTTTTAATTGCGGATAACGATGCATCAACGACAGCTGTATTAACCGTATTAGATGAGGATGTTGCTGTAACTGGAGGTTGATTTGGATCGACAATATAAGTGTAACTTGTAAGTGCTTGATTTATAATCGCTCCTTGCGGTGGAATAGAACTTGCAAGAAATTGGAACGTAATAGTAGCAGAATCACCTGGTGCGATAATACCAACTGGAATACCGAGAATTGGACTTGTATTTGGAAGCGAAATTCCATTTAACGTAACGCTATTTGGAACGAATAMTGCACCTACAGGAACTCCGTTTATGAGCAATACAGAATTTGCAGGGAAGTTTCCGGTATTTGTTAATGTTGCTGTATACGTAATTAYATCTCCGATRGATACGATTGWTCGATTTGCTTSTAAAACAGTAGTAACGGTAGCGTTATTAATTTGTGTTGAAGCGCCATTAGAATTTATTGTGCTTGTAACAGGAGGAGCTGCCGGGTCAACAATGAATGTGAATTGAATAGATGCAACGTTTGTAATTGGGTTTGAAGGTGGAGTAGATGTAACTATGACTTGAAAAGTAACAGTTAAGGTACTACCCGCGCTAACGGTTCCGATATTAACTCCGTTATTTGGATTTGCCCCTGGAATGATACTTCCATTTACAGCAAAACTATTTTCAACAAAGGTCGTTCCAGCTGGAATAAGATCTGAGAAATTTACATTCGTAGCGTTTGTATTTCCACTATTTTGAATCAAAACTGTATAAGTGATTGTGTCTCCGATATTTGCAAAGGCTGTATTAGCAGTTTTTACAGCTGAAAGTATTGCTGAATTAATAGAAGTAACGAAGACGTTCGTTTCCGCATTGCCAGGCTGAGTCTGTAATGAATTGCCTACGTTATATTGGAAGTTAACAAATCCTAAGTTTTGGAGTTCAGGTGTGAAGGTTGTTGGATTGCTTATTATTTGGACTTGGAACATAATTGTTACGATTTGATTTGGAGTTATCGTATTTATGCCAACACCGCTAATAATAGAAGCGGATGGTAATGRAGTGCCATCAACAAYGACTGATCCTGCAACAAATTGTGTCCATGTCGGTATAGGGTCTGAGAAAACAACGTTGTTAGCAGAGATATTTCCTGTATTCGTAAYAGTGGTTGTATACGTAATCGTATCACCGATCGTTGCAAAAGCTTTATCTCCTATTTTAATAGTGTTTAAAATAGCACTTTCAATTTTTGTTGTAACGCTATTAGAAGTAATATTTTTTGAAACAGGTGGATTAGCCGGATTAACGATATGCTGGAAGCTAACGCTAGCTTGATTGGTAATTGGATTTATAGGCGGAATTTCATCGGCACTAATATGAAATGTTACGATGACAGACTGGTTTGGCGCGATATCACCAATTGGAACGCCTGTAATTAGGTCTGCATTTGGGATGGTAGTTCCGTTAAGTGTAAAACTATTCGGTTCAAAGGAAGTTCCGTCTGGAATTAGGTCGGTAAAAATAACACTCGTCGCACTAACATTTCCGCTATTTGTAATTGTAACGGTGTAGACAATATCCTGCCCGATATCTACCGTAGATACATTTGTATTTTTTTGTGCAGTAAGGATGGCGCTATTAATTTGTGTTGTCGTCGTATTAGATTGATTAGAAGTTGTAATAGCTGACTGGCTAGGATCAACGGCATAATGATATGTGGTAGAAGCAGAATTAGAAATTGGATTAAGTGTTGGAAGTGTAGTAACAGTTGCTTGGAATGTGACGATTGCCGCAGTACCACCATTAATTGAGCCAATATTTACACCAGTAGATAAATCAGCATTTGGAATGGTTTGCCCATTAACTGTGAAACTGTTTGGAACGAAACTTAAATTGCTATCAAGTATATCGATAACGGTAACATCAGTAGCAGCCACATTCCCGGTATTAGGAAGGTTAAGTGTAAATGTTATTGTATTACCAACATCCGCAAAAGTAAGATTTGCTGTTTTTGTRCTAATAATATKTGCGTTGTTTATTTKAAGAAGTGTAGTGTTGGAGCTAGCTGTATTCGATACCGGCGGATTACCTGGATCAACAGTAAACTCATATGTCGTTGATGCTGTATTCGGTGCTGGATTAATAGGTGGAATGCTGTTCACTGTAACTTGAAAGACGATACTATATATTTCATTTGGTGGAAGTGCTGCAAGTAATACACCTGTATTTGGATCCGCATTAGGTTGTAAAATGCCATCGACAGTTAATGTGTTAGGAACAAATGTGAGTCCACTTGGTAATACATCTGTGAATACAATATTAGTTGCATCCGTATTGCCTACATTGGCAATAGAAGTAGTGTAAAAAGCAGTTTGCCCGACATCTGCAAAGGATAGACTTTCATTTTTCGTCATAGATAATATAGCTTCTCTAATTTGTGTTGAAACAGGATTACTAATTGAAGTTTCTGCATCAGGCGGTGAGACTAATTGATACGATGTTGATGAGAAATTTACAATTGGGTTTTCGGTTGGTAATGACGCCACGTTTACTTGGAATGAAACAGTTACTGTAGACCCAGCTGTTATAGGCCCAATATTTACACCGTTCGATGGGTCCGCACCACTTTGAGAAACCCCGTTAATAGAAAATGAGTTTGCAATAAAAGTAGTTCCGCTCGGCACGGTATCTGTGAATATAACATTTTGTGCGGAGAAATTTCCATTGTTTGTTAAAGTGACAGTATAAGTGAGTGTGTCTCCGATATGGCTAAATGCTTTATCAACTTGCTTTGATGAAAGAATGGTAGCTGTATTAATTGTAGTAAACGTTGTGTTTGAAGTAACATTTCTTGAAACAATTGGTGCATTTGGATCAGCGATAAATGTGTAAGAAGCAGTAGCGGAGTTGGCAATGGGATTTTGAACAGGGGTGGAAGTAGCGGTAACTTGAAATGCTATTGCTATTGAGCTGTTAGGAGCAATTGATCCAATTGTAATACCTGTATTAGGATAAAGACCAAGTTGTGTGATGCCATTTATTGTGACACTATCCGAAACGAACGTTGTACCGTCTGGAATAAGGTCAGTGAACGTAATATTCGTAGCATTTGTATTCCCACTATTCGTTAAAAGTGTCGTATAGGTAATAGTATCACCTAGTGTTACAAGTGTTTGATCAACTGATTTAATCATCGTTATCATAGCATCTAGTACAGGGTTTGTAACGATGTTCGTTGAAGTAGAAGTAGTAACAGGAGCTGCGCTTGGATCAACGGTATAAGAGTATAAAATTGTATCGTTATCCATAATTGAACTTGAAGGGGGAACAGAAATAACAGTTACTTGGAAAGTAACGGTTACTGTTGCGCCAGGAGCGATATTGGGTATATTGACTCCAAGTGCTGGCCGTGCACCAAGTTGCTGCATACCATTGATTGTGACCGAATTTGGTATAAATGTAGTGTTGGCTGGAATAGCGCTTGTGAAWGTWATATTCGTTGCTGCWGTATTYCCYGTATTTGTAATAGTAGTKGTATACGTAATYGTATCWCCRACWGAAAYWATRGATTTATCAGCACTTTTTGAGGTAGCTAATATTGCGCTATTTATTGTCGTAGTAACGGTATTAGATGAAGCGGTTTGAGTTATAACTGGTTGACTTGGATCGACAATATGCTGAAATTGTACAGAACTAGAATTAGAGATTGGATTTATACTTGGAATGTTTGTAACAAGTGCGTTAATAGTAATAACGGCCATTCCGCTTGGGTTTATATTTCCAATCTGTATTCCGTTCCCAGGATTTCCAATTTGCTGAGCACCAGAATCATTTACAAGAGTACCAGATATAAATGTCGTTCCATCAGGCAAAATATCCGTGAAAATTATATTTTGTGAAGTGACATTTCCAGGGTTGCTTAATGAAATTGTATAGGAAAGTGTATCCCCGATCTTTGCAAAAGTTTTATCTACAGATTTAACTGCCAAAATTTCTCCGGAATTTATTTGTGTTGAAACCGGATTAGATGTTGTACTTCGTGAAACAAGTGGTAAATTAGGTCCTGTCATAAATTGATAATTAATAGAAGCTCCGTTTACAACGGGTGAGTTTGGTCCTCCAGGTCCGATTGTAAAAATAGGATTTGGGATGCTAACTACTTGCACACGGAAGGTGACGTTTATAAAATCTCCTGCAATAATATCCCCAATTGGTATCCCATTCGCCGGATTTACTCCAGGTAATAAAACCCCACCTACTCGAACGCTATCTTCTATAAATACTGTATTATTTGGAATCGGATCTGTAAAAGTGATATTAGTAGCAGTTGTGTTTCCTATATTTTCTAATAAAACTGTATAAGTT
>NZ_JBFTMA010000123.1:0-8983 GCF_056396725.1 Bacillus sp. 05T31 | reverse complement strand
GATCAGCACTTATTGCTTTTAGTAAAATTAGACAAGTCATAATCGCTAATATATATTTGTGCATGTAAAATCCTCCAACCCGATATAAATTACATWTTTACTATGTACAATTRGGGCTTGGAAAATTCGTCCACAAAATTATTTTTCTCGTCCAAAAGTGACTACTATCAAGCGTTAATGGACTTTTATTACATTTTATTTACAAAAAAAAGCAACCCCTTTAAAGAGTTTGCTTTTCATCTATCTTATAGCGCACATTCTTCAATCTCAAATCCTAAATCTTCAATCATACCCCAGTCCGCAGTCGGCTCTTGTCCAGCTGTTGTTAAATAGTCCCCGACAAAGATAGAGTTTGCTGCAAATAAACCAAGTGGCTGTACAGAACGTAAATTAAGTTCTCGACCACCTGAAATACGAATTTCTTTTGTTGGATTTACAAAACGCATCATCGCCAACACTTTTAAACATTCTACAGGTGTTAATTCTTTTTGTCCTTCAAGCGGAGTACCCTTTACAGCAACAAGGAAATTACATGGAATAGAATCCGCATCTAAACGTTGTAATTCAAATGCAATTTCAGCGCGCTGTTCAATCGTTTCTCCCATTCCAAAAATTGCTCCAGAGCATGGAGAAATACCGGCTTGCTTCGCTTTTTGGACTGTATCAACACGATCGTCATACGTATGCGTTGAACAAATGCTATCATAATTGTTGGCATGCGTATTTAAATTGTGATTATAACGATGCACACCAGCTTCTGCTAACTGACCTGCTTGATCTTCATTTAAAAATCCTAAACAACAGCAAATTTTTAAATCTGTCGTTTCACGAATTTCCTTAACTGCTCCAATAACGTGATTTACTTCTTTATTCGTCGGACGACGACCAGATGCAACAATACAATATGTACCTGCTTTACGACGAATTGCTTCGTGCGCTCCTTCAACAATTTTCTCTTGTGTTAACCATGCATACTTATCAATCGGTGCTTCTGAAATAATAGACTGTGAACAATACCCGCAATCTTCAGGACATAATCCAGATTTCGTATTTATAATCATGTTCAACTTTACTTTCTTACCAAAATGATGATGGCGAATGATGTAAGCTGCATTCATAATTTCTAAAACCTCTGTATCATCAGCTTCTAATATTGCAATTGCATCTTCTTTCGTAATCATTTTCTCTTCTACTACGTCGTATGCAAGTTTTTTCCAATCCCTTTTTGTTTGTACTTGTTTCATTTCATCTCTTCCCCTCTTTTGTTATATACGTAAATAAAGCATGATATGTTGCCATTATCCCTTCTTTTYCCGTGAAGTCTCTTTCGTATATACGAAGCATCGTACGAAAGAGTGAAGGGCTTTGACARTAAGACTCTTCATTACTATTGGTYGCYCCTACTTTTCGAATAGAATGTAGAAACTCCCTAACTTCTGTAAAGCTTTCTATGTAACACGTTTCAGAAACATGTACATTTCCTAATGGATTTTTGCATATATTCACTAACTGTTCTTTCGAAAYGAAKCGTTGTCCWATTGAAGYACAATTGTGTATCCCCTTTTCTTTCTTAGCACGCTGAAAAGACGTATGCAATTCTTGAAAAGTCGTATTACCAAACGTGGAAAATAATAATATTCCTTCTTCAGACAAATAGTTAAATAAATTTTTCACTGTCTCTTTTAAATCATTAAGCCATTGAAATGTAGCATTTGAAATGATGACATCATATGGATTTTCTAATTTTAATTGTTCAATATCTTCACATCGAAACATCACATTTCCCAAACTTTTTCTAGTTTTCGCGACTGCAATCATCTCATCAGCAAAATCCACAGCTGTAATATGAGCTTTCGGAAATAAATTTGATAATTGCTCTGTTACATATCCTGTCCCGCATCCAAGTTCTAAAATACGTATCGATGATGTTTCACTATATCGTTCCTTCAATGTAGAAAGTAACGAATGCGCCATCTTTTTTTGTACATTTGCATATTGATCGTAGGATACAGCCGCCCCGTTAAACCGTTTTTGCAGTAACGTTTTGTTGATCATGTCGTATCCCCTCTACAAATTGAATAATTCCATTTGCGCAATATTCAAAATTCGTTACACATAATGCATGCCCAGCACCGCTTACTACTTTTAGATTGGCATTCGTATTATTCGCCATACTATGGGCTGCAGACAATGGACATATTACATCCTGCTCTCCATGAAGGAGTAACAGCGGGACTTTCATATCTATTACTTCATTTCTCATATCTGTTTCTATTAAATAATCTAAGCCTAATTGTAAAGAATGAATCGTGTCTCCTTTAAACTTCTTCGCAATCTCTTCAAAACTCGTATTCTCCCTCAGCTCACTTTTTGTAAACATATTTTCATAGAAACGCTTCAAAGTATCTTCTTTTTTTCTCGTTAAATTCTTTTTCATACGTTCTACATGCAAGGAATTCCATCCACTTGTATAGTCACTTGTATTGGTAAATTTAGCGGTACCACCAATTAGTACCATACCTTGGGTCTTAATCTTTTTATAAGCTTGTATTGCCGCTAACGCTCCTAGTGACCATCCAACTAAAATTACATTTTCATCCTGCGCTACATCTATTATTCGCCCYGCAAATTCACTTTGTTCTTTCACGTTACGCCAATCTATACATTGAACAGAATATCCTTTAAAATACGGCAGAACCAAAGTCCAAACACCTTCTTCCATTCCCCATCCTGGAATAAAAATAAGCTTTAGCTCTTTCATACTAAAAACCCCTCTTCTTTGCCAATGCGTATAATATGCTGAATAGCCCATTTTAAATCGGCTATTGTATGTTGTGACGTAACTGCAAAACGGACTCGAGAACTACCAACTGGAACAGTCGGCGGACGAATTGCAATGGCTGCGATACCTACCTCTTGTAACCTTTCACTAAACCGTAAAGTATTTTCATTTGAYCCAACTACAATCGGTACAATATGAGTTGAGCTATTCCCAATATCAAAACCAGCTTCTTGTAAATGCGTCCTGAAATATGCACCATTCTCTATAAGTCGCTCTCTTCTTTCGTTATCTTCTTTCACAATTTCAATTGCTTTTCGGATCGCCCCTAATGTTCCTGGTGGTAAAGCTGTAGTAAAAATCAAGCTTCTCATCATATTTTGTAAATACTCTATATAAATGGAATCACCCGTTAAATACGCACCATAACACCCTAAAGCCTTACTAAACGTCCCCATATGTATATCAATTTTTTGAGCAATATCTTTTTCTACATGAGATAATCCKGCTCCACCGATTCCATATATTCCACTTGCATGTGCTTCATCAACTATAATGATYGCCCCGTATTTCTCTTTCAGCTGAACTAAGCCTCTCAAATATGCAATATCTCCATCCATACTAAAAATCGTATCTGTTACGATTAATTTTCTCTTTTCTGGTGACGCTATTTGCAACATCTTTTCTAAATGATCCAAATCATTATGACGATATCTTTTATGCTCTGCTCCGCTTAATATAATTCCATCAACAATACTTGCGTGATTTAATTTATCACTAAAAACCATATCGTGACGACAGGCTAAAGCAGATATAGCACCTACATTTGCTWTATACCCGCTATTTACRATTAAWGCTYTTTCAGTACCTTTCCAATCACATATACTTCTCTCAACCTCTTCATACAGTGGATAATTTCCTACAACGAGACGAGATGCTGTCGCTCCAGTTCCATATTTTCTCGTGCAGRCAATAGCAGCTTCTTTCAACCTTTCATCTCCAGCTAACCCTAAATAATTATTTGATGCTAAATTTAGCATCCTTTTCTCATTTCGAATAAGCCATGTCTCTTCCGCTTTCTCTGTTACATGTAAATTACGATACTGCCCTTGCTCCTTTAATTGTTCTACTTTAGATTGAAGATGCGTGCGCCACATTTGATTCATTTTGGATGAGCTCCTCTAATTTTGAAATCATAATATGTTCTTTTACCGATTCCAATAATTCTCCCCTTGTAAACTCACCTTCAAGGAATGGTAATAAACCTAAAACAGGTACTCCACTTAACTCCTCAATCATTTCTTTGTTTTCTTGCACTCTTTCTTTTTCACATTCTTTACAACCAGACAAAATTACACCCGCTACTGTTAAACCGTGTGCCTTTGCATAAGAAATTGTTAAGACAGTATGATTAACTGTCCCTAGTGTCGGACGCGCTACTACAATAAGAGGGAGCTSTAATTCTTTTGCAAAATCAATCACTAAAGCRTCTTCTGTATATGGRACKGCAAGCCCACCAGCTCCTTCTACCAATAGGCTATTAAACTCTTTTAGTAGTTCATTATAGTGAGCAGTAATTTCTTTTAACATTACCGTCCTTCCAGCTCTTTTCATAGCAAGTCTCGGAGCAAGTGGTTCTTCAATAGAATAAGGACAAATTTCATCTTCTTTTGTCGGTACACCCGATAATGCTTTTAAYCTTGCTGCATCACCCTCAGGATTTGATGCAACATGTCCACTTTGCAACGGTTTATATACACCAACATTATGTCCACGCTCTCGAAATATACCTGCCAATGCTCCTGTCACTACCGTTTTGCCAACTTCTGTATCCGTTGCTGCTATAAAGAAACCACTCATTACTCTCCCTCCGTAACATCCGAGATTGCTTTATATAAAATGCGTAACATCTCATCAATCTCAGCCACCGTAGATGCAAGAGGAGGCATAAATACAATCGTATTACCGAGTGGTCGCAATATCATGCCCAGCTCTCTTGAACGTTTACATACTTGAACGCCGACTCTTTCTGTCCATTCAAACGATTCTTTCATTTCCTTATTCTTCACAAGTTCAATACCAACCATTAGCCCACACTGACGAATATCTCCTACGTGCTTATATTCATTAAGAGCTTCTAATTGTGCCGCTACATATTCTGCTTTATGCGCAACATCTTCTATTAAATTAGTTTTTTCATATAGTTCTAAATTTGCAATTGCTACGGCACACCCTAACGGATTCCCTGTATAACTATGACCATGGAAAAACGTTTTTTGTTCTTCATAGCCTCCTAAAAAGGCATTATAAATTTCATCTGTCGTTACCGTAATTGCCACCGGTAAATAACCACCTGTTAAACCTTTTCCGGCTGTTAAAATGTCTGGCGTCACATCCTCGTGTTCACATGCAAACATTTTCCCGGTACGCCCAAATCCAGTCGCTACCTCGTCTGTAATAAATAATACATTGTATTTTGTACATAAATCGCGAAGCCCTTTTAAGTATCCTTTTGGCATTGTAATCATCCCACCAGCACCTTGCATTAATGGCTCCACAATAATAGCTGCTACTTCTTCATGTTTTTCTTGTAGCATTTCTTCCATTTCTTCTAAATGTTTCTTTACAATTTGTTCCTTATTATCTCCATAAGGAGAACGATATGTATATGGATACGGCATTTTAATTGCCTCAAATAATAGTGAACTATACACTTGGTGAAACAAGTCTATTGCTCCTACTGAAACAGCACCTATCGTATCACCGTGATATGCTTCTTTTAATGTAACAAATCTTTGTTTTTTCGGTTTTCCTTTATGTTGCCAATATTGAAAGGCCATCTTAATTGCAATTTCAACGGCGCTAGAACCAGAGTCTGAATAGAATACTTTCTTCAAACCTTCTGGTACAACTTCAATTATTTTTTCTGCTAATAAAATAGATGGAACGTTAGCAAGTCCTAGCATAGTAGAATGAGCAATTTTATTTAATTGCTCACGAATTGCCTCATCTAGTTCCGGTACTTGATGCCCATGAACATTTAACCAAATAGACGAAACACCGTCCCAATATTCATTTCCATTTACATCGTATAGCTTTCTTCCCTCTCCACGTTCAATAATGACAGGATCTTCTTCTAAATAATCTTTCATTTGTGTAAATGGGTGCCATACGTAATCTTTATTCTTCTTCGATAATTCTTCATATGTATAAGACGATTTTTCACTCGTGTTACTATTAACAGCCACAATTGTCACCCCTAATGTTAACTTATTTATAAATATAGTTAACATTAAAAACAAATGACTGTCAATTATTTTTAAATCAAACAGTTCTCAAAAAAGAACAACTTATCATACGATAAGTTGTTCTACTTTCCATGTTGTATCTTTCCAATTTCTAAAATAATCTCTTCATCTTTTTTTCCTTCTGTATCAATTCCAAGTTGCTTAGCATGCTCAATTAACAAATCATGGCGCTGCTCAAATCTAGCGTTATCTACTTCTTTTGTAACCTCTTCTTTTGTTTTCCCCTCAGTAGAAACTCCTAGTTTCGTAGCTGCTTTTTCCATCGATTTCTTCTCTTCAGTTTCTTTCACTTTCTTCACTTCTGACTGCTGTATTTGCTTTTGTTTCGACTGCTCTGATTCAGCTGCAAAAGCTGTGTAAATTCCAGCACTTCCGCCAACGACTAGTAAGGTGGTAAAAAGAATTATTTTTTTCTTCACTCTTTCCTCCCCTTTCAAATTCATTATAACGCACATTTTTACAGTATGAAAAACATTTCTCCTTTATTTCCCTAAAAAAATATCGAATGTTTTTATTGACATGTATGATGAATATATGATAAAAATTTAACTAACATCATATGAATCGGCGTTGATAGGATTTAGTAGTATTTCGTTTTCTGATTTCAGAGAGCTGGTGGTCGGTGCGAACCAGTACAGAGCGATTTATGAATTACCCCCTGGAGCTTCTTTTACGAAACGTGAGGAGTAGTGAAAGACGGTTTAGACCGTTATGTCTAAAGAGTGGTGAAATGAAACTGTTTCACAATTTAGGGTGGTACCGCGAATTTTTCGTCCCTGCATATATTGCAGGGGCGTTTTTATTTTATGAGCGCATATCATATGACCCTTTATTTTGTGATACATTCCTTTCACAAGCTAGGGTGGTACCGCGATTTCTTCGTCCCTGCATAATTATATGCAGGGGCGTTTTTTTATCCAATCATTTCCGTATCATATTGAGATGTTGACAATTACCGGTAATTTGTCACAAAATTCTAAATTTTAGAAGGAAATATACAATATTGGCGAATTTTATATAAAAAAGAGCTATTTTAAATTACTTAGGGGGGAAAAACAATGGTTTCAAAAATTGAATCTGTTCTTTTAACAATTTTTATCTTTTTCTGTATTGGTTTTAGTGTTATTCAATTAGAAGTTTCACCGCATATCCCAATTTTATTCGGTATCGTTATTTTATTAGCGTTTGGATTTATGAAAAAACTCTCTTGGTCTACTATGGAAAAAGGGATGATCAGTAGTATTTCAGCTGGTATTCCATCTATATTTATTTTCTTACTTGTAGGCGTATTAATTAGTGTTTGGATCGCAGCTGGAACAATTCCAACTTTAATGGTATACGGCTTCCAACTTGTATCTCCTAAAATTTTCGTTCCAACTGTTTTTGTTGTTTGTGCAATTGTTGGAACGAGTATCGGTAGTGCTTTTACAACTGCTGCAACTGTAGGACTTGCCTTTATGGGCATGGGTAGTGCTCTTGGATACGATCCAGCTCTTATCGCTGGTGCAATTATTTCTGGTGCATTCTTTGGGGATAAAATGTCCCCTTTATCTGATACAACAAACTTAGCTCCAGCTGTAACGGGTGTAGATTTATTTGAACATATTCGTAACATGCTTTGGACGACAGTTCCAGCTTTCATTATTGCTTTTATTTCATTTTTCATTTTAGGAAGTGGATCTGGAGGCAATATTGATTTCTCAACTTTTATTAATACGTTAGAAAAAAATGCAACGATTTCTATCGTTACACTTATTCCGATTTTATTACTGTTCCTATTCGCATTTAAAAAAGTTCCAGCAGTTCCAACATT
This sequence comes from Bacillus sp. 05T31, assembly GCF_056396725.1. Lineage (NCBI taxonomy): Bacteria > Bacillati > Bacillota > Bacilli > Caryophanales > Bacillaceae > Bacillus > Bacillus sp. 05T31. The sequence continues at coordinate 1,083 of NZ_JBFTMA010000123.1, read as the reverse complement.
ACTTGCTGGAATCGTAGTAGGGATAATCATTCTCTTTATTTTTAAACCGAGTACTTCTTTAGCTGATTTAATGAAAATTATGCAAGACGGTTACATTTCTAAAACTGGTATGAAAGATATTGATAGCTTATTATCCCGCGGTGGTTTACAAAGTATGATGATGTCAATCGCTCTTATTTTCCTAGCTCTTTGTATGGGAGGATTATTACAAGGAATGGGTATTATAGCGCAGCTGATGAATATCATCTCTAGCTTTGTAAAAACTAGTACACGCTTAATTATTTCTACCGCTTCCACTGCAATTGGTGTAAACTTCTTACTCGGCGAGCAATACCTATCAATCGTTTTAACAGGACAAGCATTCGCTAACAAATACGATGAAGTCGGTTTAGAACGTCGTAATTTATCACGAGTACTAGAAGATGCWGGTACAGTWATTAAYCCGCTCGTACCATGGGGTGTAAGTGGCGTATTCTTAWCAAACGTCCTTRGCGTTCCAACAATCGATTATGTTCCATACGCAATCTTCTGTTTAGCTTGTCCAGTCATAACTATTATCGTTGGATTTACTGGATTCGGTCTTTCTTGGAAAAAAGAAAAAGCAGTACCAGTTTCATAATATACACATAAAAAAGGATTACCGTAATTGGTAATCCTTTTTTTGTACAATACTGTACTATCTATTTGCTTTCTTTCTTCTAAATAACATAAGTAATCCCGCTCCAACAAACGCAAGACCCGCTCCAATTGTAGAAGCAACACTTGCACCTGTTTTCGGTAAATCACGTTCCTCTTTATCTGCTTCTTTATTTTCACTTACAGTTTCTTTTGTGTTTTGATTATCGGTTGTAGTTTGTCCAGATCCTGCGTTGTTTCCATTATTACCATCATCTGTTGGCGGTGTCGTTGGATTCTCTCCATTATTACCATCACCTGTTGGCGGTGTCGTTGGATTCTCCCCATTATTACCATCACCTGTTGGCGGTGTCGTTGGATTCTCCCCATTATTACCATCACCTGTTGGCGGTGTCGTTGGATTCTCCCCACCAGTTTCCTTATCACCGTCGTTCTTCTTCGTTATAT
>NZ_JBFTMA010000122.1:0-9001 GCF_056396725.1 Bacillus sp. 05T31 | reverse complement strand
GTGAAAATATCAATAAAGTTTTTAAAGCCCACCCAATCTACTAATTTAGCTGGAGGAGAGTGATATAAATCATAATTCGTAAATCCAATTAAGATTACAAAAATGATTGGAAATACAACTACAAAGATWAGTAATAGAAATCCTGGTGAAACCATTAAATATGGAAAACCTTGATCTAATAAGTTACGGTAYTGCTCTTTTACTGAGTTTAATGGTGTTCCTATATCACGTTTCTTCCCATTTTGGTATGCATCATACAAGTTAAATCCATATATTCCGAGTCCGAATACTATGACGATAAGTGCCAAAATCCCTTCTACTAATAGAAAGACCGAATGGTCACGTGGAACTTCTGTACCGAGCGTTACAATACCCCATAATCCTATATTTAACAAATCAGCAAATGCTACAATAAATGAACCTGTTAATACTAGAAAAATAAGACCTTTAACATATTGTTTATTATATAGTTGACCAATACCTGGAATGATTGATAACATGGTYGCCATTTTCCTATGYTTTGAACCKTTTAASYCKTTYGCTGGTTCCATAGATGTTTGCATGTTCCTTCCCCCTTTTTTCTTCCTACTTGGAAGGGAGAGAATTCGTGCCTCTCATATTTAGAGGCACGAATTTCACCTTATTTTTTATTGCTGTGGTTTGCCTCAATATTACCTTTAATTTGTTTCACTGCATTATCAAGTGCTGCTTTTGGCTCTTGTTTATTTGATACAACTAATTGAAGCGCATCTCCAGCTGGTTTCCAAACTTCTTGCATTTCTGGAATATTCGGCATTGGAATTCCATTTTCTGATTGAGTTGCAACTGCTTTTGCAGCCTCATTATCTTTAATAATTGGATCTTCCATCACTGATTTTACTGGAGGAATTTCTTTTGTTTTCTCAAATCGAATTTTTGCGTTTTCTTCATTTGTTACCCACTCAGTGAATTTTGTAGCTAAATCATTTTGTTTAGAGAAACTTGTTACATGCCATCCTTTTACCCCAACGAACGTTTTCATCGGTTGACCATTTGGTAATTTCGGCATTGGAGCAACACCATAATCAATTCCAGCCTTTTCCATCGCTTGGAATGCCCATGGACCATTCATAATAGATGCTGCTTTTCCTTCATTAAATAATCCATCTGCAGCTGAACCGCCAGATTCACCAATAATTCCTTTTGGTAATAATTTTTCTTTATACCATTTTTGAATATATTCAGCACCTTGTACTGCACCACTATTATTTAATCCAATATCTGTCGGAGTCAGTTTTCCATCTTTTTCACCAAATACATAACCGCCCATACCCTCCATAAATGCGTTAGCAAAATAGAAGTTATCTCCTAATGTTAAAAATCCGTACTTGTCATCTTTCGTAAAGTCTTTTGAGAAGTTATACAGCTCATCCATCGTTTCTGGTGCTTTTGACATTAATTTTTTATTATAAATAAAGATTGGTGTTTCAATTGCTTTTGGTAAACCGTATAGTTTTCCGTCGTATGTTTGTGCCTTTATTGATAAATCTGTAAATTTATTTTTTACCGTATCATCCACTTTCACCTCTGAAAGTAGCCCTTCTGTTACCGCATTACCAATATGATCATGTGGCAATGTTACAACATCTGGCCCTGTGCCAGCTGGACCGTCGAGACGAAGTTTTTCTATTTGTTTCGTCATCTGAACCTCTTCAACTTTTACTTTCACATTATATTTCTTTTCAAAACTTTTCACTGCCGGCTCTAGACCCACACCTTTTTTCTCATCTTCCCAAACGAGAAGATCATAATCTTTCTTCTCTTTACTTGCTTCTTTTTTCCCTGAATCTTTCGGTCCACATGCAGATAACATACCGATTGACAATGCTGAAATCGTTAATAGTGATAATGCTTTCTTCATCCCAAAAACCTCCCTAAATTGTCTATGTACCTCTTTAATTGAAAACGTTTGCATTCGATAGTTTAATAAAAGCGCAAACAATATCATAATCTATGAAAACGTTTGCGCTATTTGTCTATCATTATACATCCTTTTATTTATTTTGCAAATATTAATTTTTTAAATATTGCCGTTATACTCTTTATYCATTGACTTTAYATAAAATGAATACTACTCTTATAAGCAAYATTAAAGTTATGGGAAAGCAATCGTTTGCAACATAATCTTTATTATTACGTTTAAGGGAACGATATGTATAGAGATATTAAAGGGGGATTTTCTATATGTTTAAAGAAGCGATCTATCATAGGCCGAAAGATAATTATGCATACGCTTACGACGAAAAAACGATTCACATCCGGATGCGTACAAAAAGAGACGATATTCACACCGCTGCTCTCATMTACGGTGATCCTTATGAATGGCAAGATGGGAAATGGATTACAGCGAGTACACCGATGAAAAAAACTGGTTCTACTGAGTTATTTGATTATTGGTCAATTTCCATCGAACCACAATTTAAACGCTTACGTTATGGATTTGAATTAATAAATGATGCAGAATCTCTTATTTATACAGAACGAGGATTTTTTTCTAACATTCCAAATGATGATGTTGGTAACTTTTTCTGTTTTCCATTTATTCATGCAAACGATGTATTCAAAGCACCGTCCTGGGTTAAAGACACAGTTTGGTATCAAATTTTCCCAGAACGATTCGCTAATGGGGATTGCACACTGAATCCAGAAAACACCCTTCCTTGGGGAAGTACTGAACCAACTCCAACTAATTTTTTCGGCGGAGATTTTGCTGGTATTATTCAAAACCTTGATTACCTTGTTAAACTTGGAATTTCCGGAATATATTTCACTCCTATTTTCAAAGCTCATTCGAATCATAAATATGACACAATCGATTACATGGAAATTGATCCACAATTCGGGACGAAAGAAACTTTCAAAGAACTCGTTCAGGCGTGTCATGAACATGGTATAAAAGTAATGCTCGACGCTGTTTTTAATCATAGCGGATACTTCTTTGATAAATTTCAAAACGTACTAGAAAATGGCGAGCAGTCAGCTTATAAAGAGTGGTTCCATATTCATGAATTTCCGATTATTACTGAGCCACTTCCTAATTACGATACTTTCGCGTTTACACCATATATGCCTAAATTAAATACGGCACATCCAGATGTAAAAGAATATTTACTTGAAGTAGGTCGTTATTGGGTAAGGGAATTCCATATAGATGGTTGGCGCCTTGATGTAGCAAATGAAGTTGATCACAGTTTTTGGAGAGAATTCCGAAGTGAAATAAAAGCATTAAATCCTGAAGTATATATTTTAGGCGAAATTTGGCACGATGCACTCCCATGGCTACAAGGTGACCAATTTGATGCTGTAATGAGCTATCCTGTTACAAATGCTCTACTTTCTTACTTTGCTAACGAGTCCATTCATGCAAGTGAATTTATGAAACAAATTATCGATTCTCTACATTCCTACTCTATGAATGTAAATGAAGCGGCATTTCATTTATTAGACAGTCATGACACACCTAGAATTTTAGCAACATGTAACGGGGATAAAAATAAGTTAAAGTTACTCTATGTATTTCACCTTTCTTTCATCGGTTCTCCTTGTATTTATTACGGCGATGAAATCGGTATGGATGGTGGAATGGACCCTGRCTGYCGCAAATGCATGATATGGGATGAAAAAGAACARGATACTCTTTTATTTACACATATACAAACATTAATTTCATTACGGAAACAACATAAAGCATTTGGAGGAAACGGTACTTTTCAATTCATTGAGGCAAATGATGAACATAATTATATTTCTTATACAAAAACATATGAAGATGAAACTATCTTTTTCGTTTTAAATCCTACTAACAGTGAAGTTACAACTTCACTCCCTCTTCATATTACAGGGAAGAAAATAATTAACATTTATACAAACGAAGAATTTTCAGCGGAAGCAAGTGTATTACAAGTTACACTTCCACCGTATGGATTCTCTATTTTAAAATGGTAATAGAAAAAGCCTTATGCCAGGGTGGCATAAGGCTTTTTCTTATTTCAATTTAAATACCATTGCTTCATATGGTCGTAATGTAATGTTTTCTATCGATACATTTTCTACATCATAATTGTATATTAATAACTCTAATTCACTATAAATAATGTCCTCAGGTAATTCGAATACACATTCATCTGCAGTGAAGTTTGCAATTACCAGAAGCTTTTCTTCTCCATATGTTCTTACATAAGCAAAAATAGAAGGGTTATTTTCTAGTATTAAATCATATGTTCCATACACAACTATTTTATTGTTTTTACGTAATTCAATCAATTTTTTATAGTAATAAAAAATTGATTCTTCATCTTGAATCGCCTGTTTCACGTTAATCTCTTTGTAGTTAGGATTTACCGCAATCCAAGGCTYACCCGTTGTGAATCCAGCATGTTCTCTATCATCCCACTGCATCGGAGTTCTAGCATTATCTCGGCCCTTTATATATATAGACTGCATCACTTTATCTATATCTTCGCCGCGCTCTATAACTTTTTCTTTATACATATTTAGTGTTTCAATATCTCGATATTCATCAATTGATTCAAATCGAACATTGGTCATTCCGATTTCTTCTCCTTGATAAATATATGGTGTTCCTTTCATCATATGAAGTACTGTCGCTAACATTTTTGCTGATTCAGTATGATAAGCCCCATCATTACCAAAACGAGATACAACACGAGGCTGATCATGGTTATTCCAATAAAGGCTATTCCATCCTGTTTGTTCTAATGCTTTTTGCCACTTTGTTAAATTTTGTTTCAAAGTAAGGAGTGAGCATGGTTTTACATCCCATTTTCCACCTTCTCCTGAATCTAAATCCATATGTTCAAATTGGAATACCATTTGTAATTCTTCTCGTTCTTCTCCAGTATACAATTTAGCCTCTTCTGTCGTTACACCAGGCATCTCACCAACCGTCATAATATCATAATGAGACAATACTTCTTCATTCATTTCATGCAGATATTTATGAATGTTTGGGCCGTTCATAAAATGTTTATGACCTGAAACGTATCCCTCTTCATCCGTTTCAACAGCTGGTAAGCCTTCTTCTTTAGAAATAAAATTAATAACATCCATACGGAACCCATCAATTCCTTTTTCTAACCAAAACTTCATCATKYCATAAACATCTTGTCTTACCTTTTCATTATCCCAGTTTAAATCTGGCTGTTTTTTAGAAAAYAGATGYAAATAATATTCATCTGTCATTTCATCATAYTGCCATGCAGAKCCACTAAAWGCKGCTCCCCAGTTATTCGGCTCTTTYCCTTCWTTTCCAGGACGCCATATATAATAGTCTCTATATTTATTATCTTGTGATTTACGTGATTCAATAAACCAATTATGTTCATCKGAAGTATGATTWACAACTAAGTCCATCATAAGTTTCATATTACGTTTATGCATTTCATGTAATAGTTYATCCCAATCTTCCATTGTTCCGAACTCAYTCATAATTTTACAATAATCACTTATATCGTAACCATTATCATCATTTGGAGATTCATAGACTGGCGATAACCAAATTACATCAATACCTAATTCTTTTAARTAATCTAGCTTTGMAAKAATACCACGAAGATCACCTATACCATCACCGTTACTATCCATAAAGCTACGAGGATAAATTTGATATACTACACTTTCTTTCCACCATTGTTTTTCCATTATGCTACCCCATTTCATCTATACTATTGATTCTTTTGTCTTTTTAAGGCGCAAACGTTTTCATTACTGAATGATAACAGATTCCATCCGAATTTAAAATAGCGCTTACAATATTTATTTTCTTTTTCTAATAAAACATGTGGAACTTATTATATATTCATAGGGATAATGAAAACGTTTTATTTTTTTTATAGTGTTTTTATTTCTTTTTTGAATCTATTCGTTTATAATAAATTCAAAGAAAACGTTTGCATAAACTTTCTAGGGGGAAATATCATGGCAGAACTTAAATTAGAAAATATTTATAAAATATATGATAATAACGTAACAGCCGTARCAGATTTTAAYTTACACATTCAAGATAAAGAATTTATCGTATTCGTTGGTCCTTCTGGCTGTGGAAAATCTACAACACTACGAATGGTAGCTGGACTTGAAGATATTTCAAAAGGAGAATTTTCAATTGATGGTAAGCTAATGAACGATGTTCCTCCAAAAGATCGAGATATCGCAATGGTCTTCCAAAACTACGCTCTTTATCCACATATGAGTGTGTACGATAATATGGCATTTGGATTAAAACTTCGAAAAATACCRAAAGATGAAATCGACCGTCGAGTGAAACATGCAGCTCAAATTTTAGGGCTTGAACAATATTTAGATAGAAAACCGAAAGCTTTATCAGGTGGACAACGTCAACGTGTTGCATTAGGTAGAGCAATYGTTCGAGACGCAAAAGTCTTCTTAATGGATGAACCMTTATCAAACTTAGACGCTAAACTACGTGTTGCAATGCGATCAGAAATTTCTAAATTACACCACCGCCTTGGCACAACGACAATTTATGTAACACATGATCAAACTGAGGCAATGACAATGGCTTCACGCCTTGTTGTTATGAAAGACGGCAAAATCCAACAAATTGGAACTCCAAAAGAAGTATATGAAACACCTGAAAATATTTTCGTTGGTGGTTTTATCGGTTCACCCGCAATGAATTTCTTCCGTGGAAAATTAACTGAAACCGATTTCGTTATAGACAGTTCAATAAAGTTTAAAGTATCTGAAGGAAAAATGAAGTTATTACGCGAACAAGGCTATGTAAATAAAGAAATTGTTTTAGGTATTCGTCCAGAAGATATTCATGATGAACTATTATTTTTAGAAGCTTCACAATCTACTACTTTCACAACAAAAATTGAAGTTGCAGAGTTGTTAGGGGCTGAATCCATTTTATATATGAAACTTGGAAATCAAGATTTTGCAGCACGTGTTGATGCAAGACATACTTTTTCACCTGGTGACCAAATTAAACTTGCTTTTGATATGAATAAAGCACATTTCTTTGATAGCCAAACCGAACAACGTATTCGTTAAAAAATAAAGTTCTATAATAGAACATACAAAAAAACCGTCCACATATATACTGGGGGCGGTTTTCCATTATTATACTAGGGCTTCTATTGTATGAAATGATTGTCCTCTCGTGCTAATAATACCAAAAACAGGTAAATCACTAAGCACCACTTCTTCTTGCTGTTTCATAAAAGATGACGTTAATTGTTTTATCTCTATCCAAACGTCATTAATACAAAGTACATTGGAATCGTTCTCTTGTTGGCGAGAAAAAATAGAATCTATTTTATATAGACCAGCATTTTGAAAAAGCATATCAATACGACTATATGCCTCCATAGCAAAACTAATAACACGTTGCCAATCTCCTTGTTTCCCCATATCGTAGGATACAAAAAGTGCTTCTCCGCCTAAATCCGTAATTTCCTCAGCTGTTGCTTGTCCACTTTCTTGATCAATGTCCGTCACAATTACTTTTGCGCCTTGCTTAGCCAACAAAAGAGCTGTACTACGTCCAATACCGATGCCACCRCCAGTTACRATRGCAACYTTYCCTGCAAGCTTCATTTTCATTACCCCTTCTATAAGTCTTACCGTCATTCAGTATACTCCTTTATTAGATTAGTCTGCAAGCAGGAAAAGTTCACTCTACAGCTTGTAAGCGATTACTTTTTTGTTTCTTTTTTTTTCTTACTATTATATTGATCGAAGGTTAAACCAATAAAAATAAGAATTCCCCAAAATATTAAGCTACCTCCAGTCATTCCAAATCCCCCTTTGTTATATAACGATATTATTTATACCCATTATAACATTATCTTAATTTTCAATCTATTTAAAACGAAAATAGGATGTTTGAATTAGCTACAGCYTCTTTAAACATCCATCAATAATATGGAGGGTATTATATAGGAAATATCCGCCCTATATCAATTCCATTTATCTAATTTCCCAAAAAATAAGATAATGATGGAATTTTTCATGAAATTAAAAATAAGACTTTTTATATACAAACAATAAAAAGTCTTATTTCATTAGTAGCACGTATACTCTAAATATTAATTATACAAGACTCATCACTTTTGTCTTTGCAATTAAATCATGGAAGCCACAATTATCTTTGCGGAATAACATCATATATACATTGCATATTAATGGAACTCCAAGTAATAATATGCTTGGTAATAATAATACCAAAAATCGTATTATTAATGTTTGTAACGTTAGTTTTTCACTTGTTAACGAGATTATTTTTGTTCTTGTTACCTTTTTACCAAGTGTAGAACCGTTCCAAAGAAAAGGTAACAGAATAAAATTTATAGCCATTAATACGAAAACAAGTGTAAGGTCATATCTATAGTCACCTAAACTTATATTAAAACGATTAAAAATAGCACTATAGTTTCCTGTAATAATAGCTACTACTGCACCGTACGTAACCGAGATTAAAAACATGTCAATAAGGGAAGCACCTATGCGATTCATTACAAGCGCTGGACGATGCATCTTTAACTTCATTTTGTGTCGACTCCTTCATATCCTTCTTTACCCGTYTCATCGTACCACTTCTAAAAAACATTGTAAACTGGCGTTTCGCTTACTTTTCTTGTACAATGTGTTACAACAGCATTATAAAGGAGGTTCCCATATTGAAAAGATGGATAATCCTATTTGCCGCACTCTTATTAACAGGTTGTACAGGCAATACAAACCATTTAACTTATACAATTAACGATGAATATGAACTCATCCATACTTCTGGAGATGCATTTGAACTTTTCCCCTCTCAGGATGCTGTATATGCTACACAATACATCCCTGCAAAGATTACAGAAATTGCTTGGGACGATAAATACATTATCACAAAACAAATTGAGGAAAAATCAGATCCAAATAATCCTGACGCAGCAATTACAAATAAAAAAAGTGAACATTATTGGATTAT
>NZ_JBFTMA010000121.1:0-16146 GCF_056396725.1 Bacillus sp. 05T31 | reverse complement strand
ATTCAAATCCTTTCTATATAAAAGGAATGTTTTTTGATTATTCTAAAAATTTAATTGAATTATCACACGAGAATGCCTTTTTGTCAATATGGTTTCAGCACCTATCGGAAAAATAGGCCTATCACATGTAAACACTCCTGTCTATTTAGCACTTGATTTTGTACATATAAAAAATACGTTATTCTTCTTATTAAAGAATAACGTATTTTTCTCATTTATTATTTTTTTATTGCCTTATACAGAAATTGCGCATATTGCTCACGTGTTACGAAATCATCCCCTAAAAAGTTCCCATGCTTCTTCTGACCAATGTCCTTTTGGTACATCTTTAAATTCTACTACCTCTACTTTCTCATCTTCTTTAGAAGTATTGTCTTCTTTAGAATTGTTGTCCCCTTTACTTTCTACTACATTTTGAATTACAGATCCTGTAAAGAAGATTCCTGTATCCGCAAATGGATCTTTCACACCAAATTCATATACTTTCTCACCTGGTGTACTCCATTTCACTACACCATTACTATACGTACCACCATCACTCTTCAGACGGATTTTTGTAGATACCTCGCCGTCTTTTTCGTATATAGGTACTTTTACTTCTTTATTTACTTCTGTATCCTCTAAAAAGACTTTTTGGTTTTGGACATTAATATAAGCTTTCTTACTTAGTTCTATTACTGGTCTAACATCGCGGATTTCATTTGCAACAAAACTTAAATATACTAACTTATTCAACTTRCTAACTGGYGWTAAGTCTGAAATATAATTTGCYTCTAAATCAAGYTTTTGTAAGTTTACTAGAYTTGATAATGGAGTAATATCCTTTAACTCATTATTAGGTAAATCTAATTCTGTAAGCTGATTCATTTTAGCAAGTGGTGTCACATCTTCAATTTGATTTTTACCGATAAATAATTTATTTAATTGATTCATTTGATCAATACCCGATAAATCTTTAACCTTATTACGCGTTAATACTAAGTCCTTTAAAGGTAATAAATATAACGGTTTAATATCTTCAATTTGATTACCTGCTAAAGTTAAGTATGTTACATTTTTCAATGCGCTTAATGGAGCAACATCCGTAATTTTATTATTTGCTAAATTCAAGTAATCTAGTTGTTCCATTTTCGCTAATGCTGTTACATCTTCTATTTGGTTGCCTGATAGATATAAACTTTTTACATTTTTCATTTCAATTAGTGGTGCAACGTTTGTAATTTTATTATTACTCAAATCAAGAGATTCTAAATTTTCCATCTTAACAAGTGGTGTTACATCTGAAAATTCATTACCTCGCAAAGCTAAATGATTTAATTGCTTTAAATTCGCAAAGAACGACGGATCTGTTATCTTCGCATTCGCAACTGTTAAAGATTTTAAATTTGGCATATATTTTAATGCACTATAATCCAGAATCTCATTCGTGTTTAAAAACAAGTCCTTTACTTGTAATAACTCTTCTTTCGTAATTGGTGTATTTAAATCTTTTCTATTAAATACTTTTTTATTAACAAGTTCTCTTAATTTGTTATCTGTTATCATATTTTGATTATCAACTGGATTATCTGTTTCCGTATTGCCTGAATTAGAGTTATCATCTGGTTTCTCTGTTTCTTTKTCACCTACAGTTGGATCTTTAATTTCAAATTGAACTTGATATTTGTGATCATATCCRATRGCCGGAATAARTATATGCATTTGCATATTRTGCTTCTKCTCAAATTCGCCAATTTCAAATTGGACTACTTTCGTTCCATTTTTTCTTTTATCTTCTGACAGAACTTTCACATCATGAAATACACCAGGTTGATTTCTATCTTCTATTCTAAGATATTGAAAATAATCGCTATCTTGTATTGTTACAGTAACGATTTTTTTCCCATCTTCAATTGCTACTTTAGGATTTTTTATGTACTGAGAAACCATAGATGGCTCATCTTTTTGATCCTTATATATTTTAATCTCAGTATCATACGTGCGATCACTGGCTGCTGCTACCGACTGGTTTGCTTCAATTTTTATTGCTGCTAACGCTGGAGTAGAATACGCAGCAAATGGAATAGCTAATGTTGTTGCTACTACTAGAGCTTTAATATAACTTTTTTTCAAAATAATATCCCCTTATCTTATATATATTTCAATTGATAATTACTATCAATCACTAACGTAATAAATGATAATGAATCTCATTATCATTGTCAATAAGAATATTACATTAAGTTTATATTTCCATAGATAAAAAATAAAAAACCCTTTACTCAAAGGGCTTTTTTGCCTATCGTATGAAGGATTTCACTTTTTTCTTTTTCATTAATAACACCAATTTTTTGCAAAATGTTTGCATACAATACAAGTTTATTATATATCCGTTCCGACATACTTTCCCTTCTTTCCTTCGACCAACTTTTTTTGTATTGGTAAATTATATGAACGAGATGAGAAAATGTGTCCACTTTTTGCATAAATACAAAGCTTTTATTTTTTTACTTGCTGATAGTAAAACTCCCACCTAAAAATTAGGTGGGAGTCTAAACGTATTCAATTCATTTAGCAAACTGTCCATTGAATATTATGCTTTTTGACTTCTTCTTCAAAACTATAGGGCATTTTCTTATCACAAATAATATGTTGAATACGAGAAAATCCTGCTATTCGGTAGTTCCCTTTGACGCCTACCTTTGTATGATCGCATAAAATATACGTTTTCTCAGCTAATTTCATCATCGCTTCTGACAGTTTCGCCTTTTCTAATTCAAAGCTAGAAACCCCAAAACCTTGCAACAACCCATCAATCGAAACGAATGCTTTATGAAAATGAAATTGATGAATTACTTGCTGTGAAATAGACCCCGACACACGTGAATGTTTTGGAGATACTATCCCGCCTATAAATAAAACTTCACCGTGAAACATCTTTTTATTAATAGAAGAAATTAATTGTGTTGCTACTGGAAATGAACTTGTTACAATCGTTAAATTTTTACGATGAACAAGATATGGCACCATTTGAAGTGGTGTACTTCCATCATCAATCGCAATAACATCTCCATCTTCCACAAACGTTGCTGCTTTATACCCAATTCTTTTCTTCTCTTCTATATGCAGCATCTCTCGTTCTAACATCGGTGCCTCTATCCCAGCTCCCGGAAGTTGAACGGCTCCACCGTACACTTTCTTCAATTTTTTTTCACGATCTAATTCTTCTAAATACCGACGAATCGTCTCTGTTGATACTGCGAACTCTCTCGCTAATTCTGAAACTTTTACTTTTCCTTTAAACTCTACCTTCTCAAGAATTGTCCTCTTTCTCTCTTCACCTACTACAGACATAGCCTCACCCCATTTATATCTACCTCATAAACTGTCTTACTTATACAAAGTTATAATTTTCTTTGTAAGTAGAAATCTCTTCATGAATATAAATACCGCGCTTTTCTAGTTCGTCAAAAATAATTTGTGGATTTTCGAAAGCTTCTTCAGGAGTAATAACACCGACTTTATTAACTACTCCTTTTGCAATTAACTCTGTAGCGATTCCAAATGGGATACCAACATTTCTTGTATAGGCCCTTAATTTCTCCCAACCTACTACAGAACCGTCAGATAGCGGATGCGTATGGTATAACACATGCCTTTGTTCTTGATTATTTTTCATACCTACTACTTCTACATGAAGTGCATAACCATAAAGCTCTGTTGCTTGTCCTTCTTTCGATTTTAATAGATACTTCGAAATACAATCCATAATACCAATTTCTTTACCGTTTATTTCAATTTGATCATTACGCAATATACCATAATCATATAAAGCACGAACGAGCTGCATATTTTGCTCTGGCCAAGTTCCTCTTGTTTCAATAAGCTGTACACCTTTATCTTCCAGTGCCTTCGCTAACGTAATCGTTTCTGAATGCGGGATTATATACTGCATTGTTTTTCCGTAAGGTGCTGGTAATTCAATTTCTCTCGGGCGCGCAAACGGAGGTACTTGCTTAAATTCACCTTCCTCATAAACTGTACGCGTCGGCAAATGTGGATCATATTCATATGTCGTTGTCTCTGTAATTGATGCAGAAAAAGCAATTGGACGATACGAGCCATGACTTACTCGAACTGACTCTACAGTATCTAACTGATTTGCTACATACATGGCCATCATTTGCGTTACACCTGGTGTCATACCAAACCCAGGTAAACATGTTGTTCCATGTTGAACAAATTTAGAGTGGAATTCATTTTCTTCACCAAATCCATTTAAGTTCACACCGTGACAACCGGCATCTGCGATACAGCGAGTAGACAATCCATTTAACTTTATCGTCGTACCATCCATTACAATGTTATAGCCCTTCATTTTTGCGACCGTATCCTCATGATTTGTCACATCGACTTTCACAAAATCAACACGAGGATCATTTAACCACTCTACTACTTTTCGGCCTTCCTCTTCATTAAAATCGGCTACCGTAATCGTCTCAAAAGATGAAAATTGAACTAAATCTAAAATTGCTTCACGACAAATTTTACCTGCTCCACCTAAGCAAAATACTTTCACCCTATAACAACCCCTTTAGCAATACTATCAACTAAGCGATTAATATCGTCTTCATGTACATCACCGATATTTCCAATGCGGAACGTATCTACTTTCGAAATTTTACCTGGATAAATAACAAATCCATATCGCTTTAATTCATTATATAGCTGCAAAAATTCAAATCCTGCTTCTGGATAAATGAAAGATGTAATAATAGGAGATTGATATTTTTCATCTAATAATGGCTTAAAGCCTATTTCTTTCATTTTGTGCACTAGTAGTTTTTGATTGCTATAATATCGATTGTAACGGGCTCTTACCCCGCCTTCTTCTTCTAATTCAAGCAATGCCTGATAAAAAGCATGTACAACATGTGTAGGTGAAGTAAAGCGCCATTTCCCATTTTGCTCTTCCATCGTTTCCCACTGATCATATAAATCTAATGATAAAGAACGAGCTTGCCCTTTACATTTCAATAGTTCATCACGATTTGCGATGACAAAACCGAATCCGGGAACACCTTGAATACATTTATTCGCACTACTAATTAGAAAGTCAATTTGCAACTCAGCGATATCTATTTCAATACCACCGAAACTACTCATTGCGTCAACCAGTGTAACTTTTCCATATTGTTTTCCCAATTTACATACGTCTACAATTGGATTAATAATACCTGTAGTTGTTTCACAATGAACAACTACAATATGCGTAATCTCTTTATCTTGTTGTAATAACTGTTCTACTTCTGCAATATTAGTAGGCTCCCACTCTTCTGTTTGACTGACCACCACATCTATATGTAACATCTCTGCCATTTGTACAATCCGCTTACCATACGCACCATTTGTACAAACTAGCAGCTTTCCGTTTCTAGGAATAACAGAACCAATTACTGCTTCAACCGAAAACGTACCGCTTCCTTGCATTAAAACTGTTGTGTACTTTTCTTCTTCCTTTGTCGCTAACGATACAAGCCTATTTCTTACATCTTGCACCATCGTGTTATATTCAACATCCCACGTACACCAATCGTATAACATAACTTCTTTTACAGTTTTTGTTGTCGTTAATGGTCCTGGTGTTAATAATAAATAGTGATTTTCATTCATGATCGTGTGCCCCCTTTATGAAATAATAAGTTCTTGTTTCTCGATATGTTCAATTACGTTTTCGAGCTCCTGCATCGTTTCAATTGTAAAATGAGCCCCATTTTCAATGAAACGATTACGAACTACTTCTATTTTTTCACGAAGCTCTAACGGATCCATATTCTCAACTTCCTCTTCCGTTAAACCGAGCTCACTACTACCGAGGATTACACCAACTGTCCACATTCCAGCATTTCTGCCCTCTTTCATATCTGACACGGTGTCTCCAATTTTTATCATATGATTCATTGGGTATACACAGAGTTCCATCGCATTTTTATAACACATCCACGGATATGGACGACCTGCTGGAACATCATTTGGCGTCACAAGAAAATCAGGTTTATACCCTTGTATTTCTGCTTCTTTTGCAACAATGTCCATCATTTCTCTCGTATAACCAGTTGTTGATCCAATTTTAATACCTCTTTCACGTAGTGAAGAAACCACTTCTTTTACCCCATCAATTGGCGTGGCATAGTACGGTAAAATAACAAAGAGAATTTCTTCAAACTCTTCATACATCTCATGAATATCTTCTTCTGTTGGTAATTGTCCGAAGACACGCTTCCACTCATTCGAAATACGGGGCATTTCCGTTAATACCCTAACATGATCAATCTTCAATAACCCCATTGGTTTGCGAGCTTCTTCTGCTGTAATTTCAACACCGCGTTTATGAAAAATCTTCATGAATACTTCTAATGGTGCAAAACATCCGTAATCAACTGTCGTACCTGCCCAATCAAAAATAACTGCTTCAATTTTCATTCTATCCATCACCCTTCTTACTTATCTTTTTTGCCATTGTGACGTTCGGTTACGAAGTGCTTTCGTTCCCCATTCATATACAACCCTCACTACAATATTTGTAACAACAATAAGTACACTCATTGCAGCTGCTGGTGCTACATTTCCTGCATCGTCCATATTTACAATTGATACAGCAGCTAGTTTAAAATCAGCCGCATATAAGAACACTACTGCCGATACAGTCACCATTGAATTTACGACATAGTACATAACCATTTCTAAAATAGCTGGTAAACACATCGGTACTGTTACTCGAAAGAAAGTTTTATAAAACGGTACGCTCATCGACTGTGAAACAAGTTCAAACTCTCGGTCTAGTTTCTTTAAAGCAGTCGTTGCGGTAACAAACGTTACAGAGTAAAAATGAATGATATTTACTAATACTAAAACAGCAATTGTGCCATATAAGGAATGAAACGGATTTGTTACTGAAAGTCCTAGAATTTGAATTGTTGGTTGACTAAAGAAAAAGACATATCCTAATCCAAGTACTAATCCAGGAATCGCTAACGGTACAATAGARAAAAAGTAGCCTACTTTTCTGAAAAAMTGTAGCTGTTCTATTTTTTCAATCGCATAAGCGAACACAAATGTTAAAATCGCMCCGATAACTGCCGTAATAGCTGAGACAATTACTACAATATACGAATGAAATAACATCTCTTTTCTTATTATTTATTATTCTGTAAGGTACTGCTTTTGAAGATAAGAGATTCGCCTGTTTTCTTTGCGTAATACGATCAACTGCAAATGCGAAAATAGCTGGGATCAATAAAATCATTCCGACAGTTGCGCCCATGGACATATTTTGCTGTCCAATTACTTGCTTATATACGTCAGTAGCAAGTACGTTATATTGTCCTCCAACAATTTTAGGTGCCCCAAAATCAGTGAAACTAAGTGTAAATACAACGAACATCGCACTAATTAATCCGTATTTCACACTAGGTAAAGTAACCGTAAAAAACTGTTTCACTTTACTTGCACCCAACATATTAGAAGCTTCATATAAACGATAATCAGAACCTTGGAGAGCAATTAATAAAATAAGGAATGCTTGCGGAAATGTATACATAACTTCAGCCATTACAATTCCTACTGGTCCGTATAACGGTATTTGTATTCCTTCAAATAAACCAAACATCCCTTTTGTTATTAACCCTTGATTACCAAATAAATATGTAAGCGCAATACCGTGCATCATCGTTGGTGCGAATAATGGTAATAATGCTATGTATTGAAATACGCGCTTTCCAAAAACATTTGTACGAGCGATCGCATATGCGTAAGCGAAAGCGAGTGTAACTGAAATAATTGTTGTAGCGCCCGAAATCCATATCGTATTTTGTAGTGATTGAACTAGCGTTGGTGTTGTGAAATATTTACTGAAATTCGCAACACCAACAAAAGCTCCATCTTTATCATAAAAGGCTTGTGTAAACAGTTGTAATAAAGGCAATACAAGCATGATAAAAAATGAAAGAAGCATACCAATAATTAATAGTCTTTGTATCCACTCTTCTTTACCGATACGTCTCTTAATCTTTTTTTTTGTACTTTCTGCCTTAAAGTTTTCTAACATCTCCATCTATACAATGACCTTCTTTCCATATGACAACATATGATTTTCTGAGAAAGAGATTTGAATTGGCTTTCCTTTTCTAATAGCAGTTTCCTCTACTTCTGATGCCAATATATCCACTACAATTTTCTCATTATAAAGGTGTGTTTTCTCTTCTATGACCCGCACTTCCGTCCGGTATACAGAACCGCGAAATTCCATGCTTTCTACAACTGTTTTAATACCATTATTTTGTACAACTGTTACATGTTCAGGACGAATCGCATGTTCTTCGTTATTTTTCGAAAAGAAATTAATAGAACCAATAAAATCTGCCACAAACGGATTGGCTGGTCTTTGATAAATCTCCTCTGGTGTTCCAATCTGCATAATTTCCGCATGATTCATTACAACAATTTTATCAGCCATCGTTAATGCCTCTTCTTGATCATGCGTTACCATAATAGTTGTTACTCCCACTTTTTCTTGCAAATCACGCATTTCTCTGCGCAACTTTTCACGCACTTTTGCATCTAAAGCAGATAAYGGCTCATCAAGTAACAAAATATCGGGAGACAGAGCGAGCGCACGTGCAAGTGCTACTCGCTGCTGTTGTCCACCAGACATTTGAGCAGGATATTTATCTTTTACATTCAGCAAATCAACAAGTTCTAACGCCGATAGCGCTTTTTCTTTTACTTCTGCTTTTCCATATTTTTTTGTTTTTAAGCCGTATTCAATGTTTTCAAGTGCAGTTAAATTCGGAAATAATGCATACGATTGAAAAACCATTCCGAAGTTCCTCTTTCCAGGTGGTAATGCTGTAATATCTTTTCCATTCACAGCAATACTACCTGTTGTTGCCTCTTCTAGCCCCGCTAAAATTCGGAGCAATGTCGTTTTCCCACAACCACTTGGGCCTAATAAACAAACAAACTCATTTTTTTTCACAGTAAAAGAAATATCCTTTAACGCTGTAAATGCATCAAACTGTTTTTGGATGTGTTGAATTGATAAATATTCGCTCATTTTTCTCTCTCCCACTCACTTACTTTTTCGGTTCTGCTTTTTGGCCAAACTCTTTTTCCCATTTTTCTAAAATTTTGTCACGATTTTCTGCTGCCCATTTAAAGTCATTCTTTTTATATAACTTTTCTGTCACATCTTTAGGGAATCCATCTGGAAGTTTATAATCATTTTTAATTGTCGCAAATCCATTTTTCTCGAAGTATAACTTCATTACATCATCTGTAATTGCCCAATCTAAAAATGCTTGCGCTAATTTATCATTTTTAGCATTATCTTTTTTAATAAGTGCGTTCGCTTCTACTTCCCAGCCTAATCCTTCTTTCGGCAGTACAACTTCAACTGGTGCACCTTTTTGTTTCTCTTTCAAAGCACTATAAACCATTGATACACCAACTGGATATTCACCTGCGCCTGCTAATTTCGCTGGTTTTGAACCTGAATGAGTATAAGTTGCCATATTATCATGAAGTTTCTTCATGTAATCCCAGCCCTTATCTTCTCCCATAATTTGTAGCCATGCAGAAACTGTTAAAAATCCTGTTCCAGAAGAAGCCGGATGCGGCATAACTAGCGTTCCTTTATATTCTGGTTTCGTTAAATCTTCATATGATTCTGGCATCGGTAAATTTTTCTTCTTCAATTCTTCTTTATTTACAGCAATCCCCGTCATAAATGCAGTATTTCCTACCCATTTTTCTGGTTTCTTATCGTCTTTAAATTGCGRAAGGACACGATCTGCTCCTTTTGGAGAGTATCCTTTTAACATATCTTTTTTCTCTAAAGCTAATAGACTAGACGCTGCAGTTCCCCATACAACATCTGCTTGTGTATTTTTTCCTTCAGCTAGCAATTTCGCTGTAATAACTCCTGTTGAATCACGAACAATGTTCAACTTCACGTCTGGGTACTTCTGTTTAAAAGAATCAAGATAAATCGGTACAAGCTCTTCTTCAATCGCTGTGTAAACAGTTAATGATCCAGATAATTTATCATCTTTTACTTTTGCTCCAGCACTTTCTTCTTTCTTTGCACCACACCCCATTAATAACGAAAATACCATTCCAGTTGCTACAGCTTTAAAGATTGTTTTTTTCACTGTCTCTCTCTCCTTTTACAAATCTTATGTACAACTCTAATATAAACAACTAGTGTAAAAGCAGTATTAAACCAACATTAATCTTTTGTTTGTTGTTTGTTTTTGTGTAATACGTTGCTACTTCTATGTTTTTTCGCATTTTTCTGCTAATATCAAACGTGAAATTTACAAATAATTAAAAAAACCTTTATAATCCCACAAAAAAATGAGGCGTTTGTAAAAAACGCCTCATTTTTGTTTACCTTTTTTTGAATTACGATTTGCATACTTCGCACTATTTTCTCCTTCATACTCTAATGCAAATTCTGCATCTGGTAAGCTTTCTTTCGGAGTTTTATTATTATTAATTGCTGCATTTTGTTTTACTTTTCTTTTTACCAACATATTCACCTGCTCTCACGAAATAACTTTCTATTCTAGTTTGAAACAACTTACAGTAATTATTACTGGGAAGTGTTAACAAGTACATAAGAGCTTATAGATGGAAATACTACATACGAACAAGCCATTACAAAAAGGAGCGATTACTTTGAAAGAAAAAGAAACGATACAATCGCCAATTTTAGACGAGACGCTCCCTCATCAAATGAACTTTCCTTCTTTTAAAGGCACAGGCAAAAAGATGCAACAACCTTTTATAAATCAATATGATGTTGTAATTGGAGACAGTAAATACGATTCCACTAACAGTCCTCTTAATAATTGGAGTGATGAGGTAGATCCTGCCATTATGGCTGGGGAAGAATGGATCCATCCTACAAATGATATCGGATGGATTGCAGAAGAAAATCAAGAATTACTTAAAAACGAAGTTGATAATAAAAATGATGCTTTTATGCATCCCCAATTCGGAATTAACGACTAAAAAACCATTCTACCTAACATAGGTAGAATGGTTTCATACTATCCAATAATAATTCTCTCTTTCGGATATTTATAGCGAGCTGGTTGCTCTCTTCCACCACTAGCTAAAATAAATGTCAAAATACCGACGCGTCCGATAAACATAAGTACAATGAGTACAAGTTTACCAACAGTTGTTAAATCAGGAGTAACACCTGTTGATAGTCCCGTCGTTCCGAAAGCAGAACAAACTTCAACGATTAAGCTCATAAGCGGTACATTTTCCGTAATAGATAAAATGAATAGCGCTGAGGCACATAATAAAATCCCCATCGTCATAACGACAGATGCTTTCAACACGTCCTCTTCATGTAGCTGACGTTTGAAAACTCGGACTGTTCTCCCGCCTCTTGCAAATGTATATAACGATAATATACTAACTGCAAATGTTGTTGTACGTATTCCGCCCCCAACTGAACTTGGAGATGCCCCAATGAACATTAATATACTCATAAATAAAAGCGTTGGTTGTGATAATTCACGTATGTCCATTGTAGCGAGTCCTCCACTTCGCGTCGTCACAGATTGGAATAATGTATAAAATACAGTTTCATGCCATGACTTTCCTACTAAAAAATGATTTCGTTCTAATAGAAAAATCATAATTGTTCCAACAATAACGAGTACAAAAAATGTCGTTGTCGTCAATTTTGTAAATAACGAAAAGCGAAATAGTTGTTGTCGCCTTTTACTAAGGAATTGTTTTACTTCCATTAACACTGGGAAACCGATAGCTCCTAAAATAATAAGCAACATATGAATCATTTGAACAATATAATCTTTTTTGTACGGAATAAGTGATTGTCCTGTTAAATCAAATCCTCCGTTCGTTGTTGCGCTCACAGCGGCAAAGAAACCGTGAAAATATGCTTCTTGCCAAGTCGGGAAATATAGTAAGAACCTTGTACCTAACAGTATTGCTCCAATGAGTTCTATCGAAATAATTACAATTAAAATAGAACGCATCAATTCTACAAGGCCCGATAAATTCCCTTGGTTATGGTCTGCCATAATTAATCTTCTTCTTTGCAAACCAATCTTTTTCCCCGTTATCATCCAAACGAACGTACCAAGCGCCATAATTCCTAATCCGCCTAATTGTAAAATARGGGCTAAAACAATAATTCCTGCCGTTGTAAACGTATCTGAAATCGTAACAACAGACAGTCCCGTAACACTTACCGCACTAACAGATGTAAATAGTGCATCGATAAATGTCCATTTCACTTCAGGCTTCGTAACAAATGGTAAACTAAGCAAAATTACCGATACGACTACTGCTAGTAAATAAAATACAACGATAAGTTGTACGGGACGTAACTTTTGTAAAAACTTTTTTATATTTCTCATTCCATCACTTCGCTACCTTTTTTCTATCGATTAAATAAAGAAAAATCATCACTTTCTTCATTTGTAAATAACTGCTGAAATAGTTTCGCAAATACCATTCCGTATACAGTTCCATTTCCCCCATACGGCAGTGCGTAATATAAATTATGTATTTTTTTATCTTCTTTTAAAATAGGAAGACCGTCATGACTGCCACCAAATGCTGCTGCCCAATAGTATTCTGCCCGTATATTTTTATACTGCGGGAACATTTCTTTTACAATGTTAATAAGAAGATCACGCTTATGCAATAATTTCGTATCGCCGATTTTTTGAATTTTCAGCGCCTCATCTAATCCGCCTATAACAATGCGGTTTTGATACGTTCGACTATACAAATACGGACGTGCTGTTTCCCAAATTAACGATTGCTCATGCCAGCCTTCAAAATAATCTATCTTATTTGTCACAACGGCATAAGACGTTTCTACTGTTGTATTTTTTTCTTTCTTTCCAAAAATTGCTTCATAACCTGTCGCCATAATAATATTCTTTGCTACTATTTTATTTCCTGTATTCGTGTAACAAATTAAATCATTTTGGATTTGTTTAATATGTAATGCCTCTGTATGTTCGTATATAGTAGCGCCCATTTGTTTCGCTTTATGCAAAAGACTATGCGCTAATAAATACGGATTCACTTCTGCATCACCGCTTGTATATAACGCTGCTTGTTTTGCAAATGAATAACGTTTCTTAATATCAGACTCTGTAAAATATTCAACCGGAAATCCATAATGGCGTAACGTATTATATTCTTCTTGTAAAAATGAAACATCCTCATCTCTACTTGCATAATACAAACTATTTCGCGGAATAAAATGGGGATCAATATCGAGAGTTGGCACAACCTTCTCCATTGTTTGCAGCGCTTCATAACAAAGTCTATATGCTCGTACCCCTTTCTCTTCACCAAATGTATGAATAAGAGAGGTTAACGATTTATCATGAACAAATTGTAATAATCCTGTATTTGCAGCTGTGCTACCACACGCAATTGCTCTTTTTTCAATGAGCATAACACGCATTCCAATTTTAGCTAACGAATACGCTATATGAGCACCTGCTTCTCCACTTCCAATTACTAGTACATCACATATCATATCATTTTCTAACGTTGGATAACAAGGTACAGAAACTCCAGCACTCCAAAACAACTTACCAGTCATAAGCTTCATAATTATACTCCTACCATGTAATTTTCTCCTTTCTATGTTTCGTCATTTTCCATAAAAAAATCCAACTAACATACGCTAGTTGGATTTCTTCTCTTTAATTAGAACGCTCTTCCAGCCAATTTCCAACCGTCGGATATGTTTGCTTTACAGCCGTTCCACCATACACGATAGACATATGTCCTGTCGGTAAACATACATACTGTTTATCTGTGCTAGAAATATGATCAAGTAAAGCTTCTACTTGACATGGCAGAGCAATGTGATCACGTTTCGCAGAAATATTTAAGACATTCGCCTTAATATTTGCAAGGTCTACCTTTTGTCCGCGAATAACGAGTTCACCCTTCACTAATTTATTATTTTGATAAAAATCACGAATCCATTGTCTATACGATTCACCTGGGAACGGAATACCATCGCCTACCCACTTTTGAACTAATTTCCAACTTTCGACGAAGCGCTCATTTTCTGAACGATCGACTAAAGCAACATATGGACCGACAAAGTTTGTAATTGGTTTTAACATCTTATTTCCGAAATCAATCATTTCTGGCGGAATATTTCCGAATGTATCAACCGCTTTATCTAAATTGAAATATTTCTCATCTAATAAAGGACCGTATAATCCTGTTTCAGAGAAATCAAAAGGACTTGTCATAAAAATCAAGTTACGAATTGGCATGTCCGGATGAAGCGCTGCATAAATAGATGTTAACGTTCCACCCATGCAATAACCAAGTAAAGAAATCTCGTCCGATTTTGCAGTTCTCATTACTTTTTTCACTGCTTTTGCAATATAATCGAACACGAAATCATCAAACTTCAAATGACTATCTTCTAAACCGAATGTGCCCCAATCAAGCATATACACATCAAAACCACGATCTACTAAATATTCCACTAAACTATTTCCTGGAGTTAAATCCATAATATACGGTTTATTAATAAGAGCGTATATTAATAAGATTGGAACTCTCTGTGTTTTTTCTTGTTTTGGAATGTAACGATAMAGCTTCGTTTTATTCTTCGTCCAAATAACCTCTTTCGGTGTTAAACCAACTTGTGGTTCTGGTTCGCGTAATAAAACTTCGCTCGCTCTTTTCACACGGCGATATGCTTTACGATATTCTTCTGGGTACAACTCCAATTGCTTTTCCCATTCCGTTACGAATGTAGTCATTTTTCCTATCTCCTTTTTGGTCAATTTCTTTCTAAAAAAAGAAGTGCATTCCTGCTATGGATATGCACTTTTTTCTTACTTCATTACATGTATAATCCGCCGTTAATGTTTAATTGCTGACCTGTGATATACGCACCGTCACGGCATAGATATACTACACCTTTTGCAATTTCATCAGCTTGACCAAAACGTTTTTTCGGGATTTTCGCAACGATTTTTTGACGCACTTCTTCTGGTACTTCTGCTACCATTTCAGTATCAATAAATCCTGGGCAAATTGCGTTTACAGTTACATTTGTTCTTGCAAGTTCTAACGCTAATGATTTTGTAAATCCTAGCATACCTGCTTTTGCTGCTGAGTAGTTTGTTTGTCCAAATCCACCAGCTTGGCCAATAATAGAAGAAATACTAATGATTCTTCCTTCTTCTGCTTCCGATATGTATGGAAGTACCGCACTTGTCGTATTAAATACACTGCTTAAGTTCACGTCAATTACGCGCTCCCAATCTTCACGATTTAATTTTTTGAATGTACGATCTCTTGTAATACCAGCATTATTAACAAGAATATCAACTTGACCAAAATGATTCACAGCTTCTTCTACAAGTCTGTTTGCATCTTCTACTTTAGAAACATCCGCTTGAACTGCATAAACGTCATGTCCTTCTTTTCCTAATTCATTTACTAAGTTTTCAGCTGCTTCTTTACTGCTGTTATAGTTAATAACTACTTTTGCTCCCTCTTCTGCTAATGCTACTGTGATTGCTTTTCCAATTCCTTTTGCCCCACCTGTTACGATTGCTACTTTGCCATTTAATTGAACCATTTCTTTTCCCCCTTAAATGAATTTGTGAACGATTGTTATGAATCATTTTGGTACTCATACTAATTGAGTCCATATATTAATTATGTTTCGTTGTTTATACATGAAAAGAGATTCTCCCTCTCTCTTTTACACGTTATAAACAAACGCCATTATCATTTTTTATTTTCTGGCTTATTTACAGGCTTTACTTCTTCTTTTACAGGTACTTGTAGTTTAGCTAGTACTGCATTTTGCTTTTCTAGCAATTCTAAAATTTGATCAACTTTCGTTTCTAACGTGCGCATATCTTGTTTTACTTTCGTAACATCACGCTTTAATGTAGGAGCTTGTCCTAATGAATCCACTTTCTCTTCTAGAATTTCCTCGATGTTATCAACTTTATTTTCTAAGTTAATAACAAGCGTAGCTACTCTAGCGATATCCTCTCTCGTCGGCACATTCACCTGTTCTAAATAATTTTTTGTCGTATCATTTAATGC